>JAUYFR010000320.1 GCA_030690855.1 Gallionellaceae bacterium | reverse complement strand
TGATTTTATTGACTATTTCTGAATTTTCCTTGAGCCGAATATTCATTGATCGAGCCACCTGAGTATTAAACATCAGCTCAAACTGAGTGGGATACTGAGGCGCAACAAGGTGTCCTTCTACGGAGAAATGGCGGACTATTGAAACGGCTTGCAGGGCAAATTGCTCAGGGGTGGTAAATACAGCGCCTAAAGCGCCCGCCCTTACGTACGAGGGGGAGATGCCCACCATCGGTACGTTATGCTGATACGAATCGATCAAAATATTTCTGAGCGTGGTTGGGTTATAGACTTGCGCATCTGGCGTCACGAGAAGCACTTCGCTCTCATCAAGCAGCCAAGATAATTGGCGATGAAGCGCCTCACTCGAAGCAAGCTGGCTTTCTATTAATGAAAAGCGCGTACCGACAACGGCTTTGCGCAGGTTAACAATATCGGATGACACCGCAGAAAACATCACACCAATTTTTTTAACTTCAGGTAGCGCGGCGGCAATAAAACCAAGTTGACGTTTAATCGGCTGATCAATATAGATCGCAGAGATTGTCTTTTTGTCTCGCTGTACCGCAACCTCATGAAGCGATTTTTCAAATCCCGCTTTAGAAACCAGCACCGCCAATATTGGAGCACGGCTATTCGCCGCAACCGCGACAGACTTGGCCCCGACCGCCACTACAAAATCAGTTTCTGGCGATAACACATTTGCTTGCGTGATCTTAAAACCCGTATTTTGCCGCGCCGCCTCTACCGCAAAGAACTCTGCGAATGCACGATACACAGCCCCCTCTTCCGACAACAAAATCGTCACCCGCAACGGCTCGGCCTGAGATGCCAGCGGCATCAAACCAAACAAAAGCGCAATGAGAAAAAGTCGAAACAGGGACAAAGTAGCCTAGTGTGGGTTAAAAATTAAAAGTGGCCGTGATCCAGCCACGACGGGAAAATTGAACTTGAGAAACTTGGTCTATCGTGCCGTATTTGGTGTAGTCGTCTCGCGTCGCATTTTGTATCACCAATGCCACTTCAGAAGATTGGCCTTTTGTTGATTTAAAAGTTTTTGCTACACGTAAATCTACACGGCGCATGATCGTTTCTGGCGTCACTGGGGTGTGAGTAGAAGTAGGCGGGCTCACATCAGCCACCCGTACCAATTCTCGATAGTAATAACCTGCACTGACTTGCCATGAGTCAGCTAAGTTCTGCGATAGAAGCAAGCTTGCGCTGTGCTTGGGAACTGTCTGGTGAAAACTAGACAAATATTCTGTGCGATAAAAAGTTCTGGTCAGATCGCCAATCGTTGGGTAGTCGCCCCAAATTTCTGTCGCCGTGCTGTTGTATTGAGTGGGTGCAGTTCCAATTGCCGCTGAAGCTTGTTGATAGGCATAGGCAAGCACCGCAAAACTATGCCCTTCATCCCAGTGATATTTCACGGTGGCATCCACCCCTTTATATTCGGCAGATAACACGTTGCCCCAGCTATCGTAATAGTCGCCACCATCGGGGGTTACTTGCACAAACTTATCCCACCAGATCAAGTCACTCACTTGCTCGATATAAGCTCTGACATCCATTGAAACGCCAATCGAGCGGAAGTCTCCTAGGTAACCGACTTCTTTTGACAGCACTTTTTCGGGCTTAAGTGAATTGATCGGTGGCTTATAGCTCCCGCCCCACACGGTATTATTGGCGGAGATAAATGCCTCAGACATCACGGGGCTACGGGTTGCAGTAGAGACGCCGAATCGCACGGTGTGATCGGGCGCGAAGTGATAATTAAGTGAAGCACGTGGCGAGTTATTTTGGTTGCCCATGCCATCGTGTTCAAACATGGTACCCACATTGAAAACGGTGGCTTCACCTATGCGCCATTCATCATGCGCAAATAGTTGCCAAGCCGTTATCGTATGAGGAATTTCGAGCAGCAAAGCATACTCGGCATAATCGCGACGAGCTCCTCCTCCCCACACGAAACGATTAGCGTTACCTAGCTGAGTGGTGTTTTGTAGCTCGATTTCATTGCGTTCGCTTTTTACTACTGACTTAGCGAAACCACCAACGATTAGCTTGCCTGCTGTGGTGCGGTTCTGGCAGGTATTTTTTTGAATGCAAATATTCGGATCAAAATAATCGTATGCAGAATGAGAATAGGTCAACTTGCTTTCATCACCGCCAGACAGCACATGCAACCAAGTAAGCTGCAAAAAATCGCTATTGGTTTTGGTGTCACGAAACGGGTCTTCTGGGCGAGATAGCCCAACGTATCCAGCCGTGTTTTGCTTCGGCACATCCAAAATACCTAAGCCATACACGCCATTGCTACTACCCAATTGCACGTCTAGGCTATTGCTTGCATCCGGATGATAGTTACTTCTGAAATTGAATACGTTTGTGATGTTGTGATCGTTTAGCACCACATTATCAATGCCTTGATCGGAGCGATAACCCACCGCCAGCCGATAGTCATACGTTTCACCGATCGAACCTAATCTAGCTGATGCATCTGAAGTTCCGGCGCCTTTGGTCACAGAAACACTGCTGCCATTTTGAGACAACGCATCTTTAGTGATGATGTTGATCACACCATAAAATGAGTTCGTTCCGTGTGACGCAGAAGAAGGGCCTCGCACCACTTCAATTCGCTCAATATCTTCGATCAGCAAAGGCAGGTCGGCCCAACTGACGCCGCCATGCGGTGGCATATAAATACTACGGCCATCCACCAAAATTTGCATACGACGTGCCAATTCATCTTCAGAGCCATGAAACGACACCACGGGACGATTAGCATCGGCATAACCCACATACATTCCCGGTACTAATCGCATTAACTCTGGCACGGAACGAAATCCCGAAGCCTTAATCATGTTTTTATCAATCACCGTCATCGCACTGGGCGCCTCAGATATAGGCTGAGATAAACGCGAGGCTGTTAGTACGATCGGCATTTCTTGAAAGAAAGGGTCCGCGTCTACTGTACTTTCTTTTGCGTGTGCGCCTTGTGCGAGTAAGGCCGCTAATAGCGTTAGCGATGATGAGCGAAGGTGATTCATTAATTTGTCCAGTGAGCGTAAAAATTTATTTTAAAAAATGTTCACTTTAAAGTTCGCTAGTGAACGGATATTGCCTCAGCTAAACAGGATTAGCTATATGCCAAAAGGTCTAGTACGGACTAAGCCGGAGCCAAGCAGTTGTTTTCGTAGGTCGGGTTTGAGCGTGTGTTGTTGGGGCTTTAGCCTCGTACAACCATGGCCTACTCCTTGCGGGTGCATCCCGACGCGGTTAGTGAATCGAAGAAAAAACGTCGGGATAAATCCCGACCTACGAAAAACATGACACCGCAAAGGGCGGGAAATTGCCCCAAAGAAATTAAAGCGATGTTGCAATGTTTTTTTATTATTCATTTTTTCACCTAGCTTTAAGTTGCGAGAGGTAATTTTTCCACGTCAAAACATCACTCACAGCAAGATATTACTACCATTTTCAGCGCCTGTTTAAATCATCGCGCCAACCCAGAATAATCCTAGAAAAATTTATTCGCTTACTTTAACCAGCACGCCTAAGGCGCGAATGCGCTTTGCAAAGCGTTCTAAATCAACAAGTGGTAGCGCACTCAAACGTGGCGCTTCTGGCTGCATAGACGTACGAGCAATGCCATATAACAAAACACCTTGCGGGCTTATTTTTGTTGCGATCATGTCGCTCAAAAATTTTAGATAATCATCTTCATCTTGGACGGAAGGTGGACTACCATCCAACGCAAACCAACAAGTTTGTAACCAAGTATTAGGGCAACAAGTGATCGCCATCCTTAGATTTTCGCGCACACTATTTAAACTCGCACGAGTGTCATTCACCGTCTGCATGCCTTGCTCACTGGCGCGATCAAGTTTGAACCAGACCTCGCCATCTAGCTTGGCCATTTTGCGTAGCCCTTGTTGCACATACTCGCGCTGCAACAAACTACCATTGGTAATTAACACCAGCTTCAGAGGCGACACAAAGCTTAATGGATTTAAACATTTCTCAATTAAATCAATGACTTGTAAAAATTCTGCTGCGCTCGTCGGTTCACCATTGCCAGAAATTGCGATGTCGTTAATACGGCGCGCTTCTGCTGGCACTCGCTGCTGCATAAAATCACCATGCAACAATTCATGTAAAAACCCACGCAGCTCAGTTTCGAGTAAAGCCAAATCAACAGGTGGCGCTGTGCCGATTTTAAGGTCCGGCACTTGGCAGTAACAGCAGCGCCAGTTACACGCATTATTGGTATTGAGATTGATTCCGACCGAAACGCCGCCGGCACGGCGGGAGATGACAGGATAAACGTAGCGCAAACCCGCAATATCGCGGCGGTGCTCGCTTACGTTTAACTCAGATTGTTCATTAGACATTAAACCCCTCCCAACCTCCCCTTGTCAGGGGAGGAGCTATCTCTACTCTCCCCCTGACAGCGGGGAACCCACCGGCGTACTCCTTGCGGGTGCAAGGGGGAGCTGGAGGGGGTTGGGTTCTAATGGACAATTTGGGTTTAAGGTTTGCTCGGTCAAGATTTGATGAGAGGTAAAAACTGCGCCGGATCAACCGGCTTACCAAACTTGCGAATCTCAAAATGCAACTTCACTTGGTCTGCGTCGGTGTTGCCCATCTCGGCGATCTTTTGGCCCTTGCTGACACTTTGTCCTTCTTTGACGAGCACTTGGTCATTGTGTGCGTAGGCGCTGAGATACGTTTTATTGTGTTTGATAATGACTAATTTGCCGTAGCCGCGCAAACCACTGCCGCTATAAACAACCTTACCCGTCGCACTCGCCACCACTGCCTGTCCTTGCTTACCCGCGATGTCCACCCCCTTGCGATTCGCGCTTTCAGAAAACTCCGCAATCACTTTACCCACTGAAGGCATGCCCCACTCCAGACTTTCTTCATCGTCAGTTTCTGCCGCGACAGCCACGACGGGCTCCTCTTTAGCTGGCGCAGTTGTCACTTTGTCGTCCTGCGATTTCTCGGCCTGCGCTAACGCTGTTTCTGAATAAGGAATCTTGCCTGCCTTAGGCTGCGTCTTCATTTCACCCGCGATATTCACACGAGGCACTTTAGGTTTACTGTCGGACACCCTAGTCGGCGCCACCGCTGGAATGCTCAACTGCTGCCCAATTTTGATTGCGCTAGGATTATCGATATTGTTTAACTCAGCAACATCAGAAACATCGACCCCGTTCTCAAAGGCAATGCCGTACATCGTGTCACCTTTTTGTACGGTGTATGTTTTGCCACTAGCGGCAATTGATTTTTTTGCTGACGTAGGAGCAACTTTCGCTGTTGATTTTTTAAACTCAACACCCCGCTCCACCACTGGCGCATGACGCACTGCGCGCTTGGCACAGCCCACCAACATCACTGCCGCAATAATCAGTAGCAGCCAGCGCGTAACACTTCCGACATTTTTTACATCTAAAACAATCATGATCTTCCTGACAAAATTGGCACGAAATTAACCGCTTCGATACGACTTTGGGTATAGCCCGACTCGTCGCGCTCGATCAACGTTAAAAACTGCTCTTGCGCGCCTAGCGGTAAAACCATTCTACCGCCCACCGCGAGTTGTTCTAATAAGGCTTGCGGCACATGGGTTGCTGCGGCAGCCATGATAATGCCATCAAAGGGTGCAATCTCTGGCCTGCCCATGGTGCCATCTGCATAGCTCAATTAGACATTGCTAATGGGCAACTCTTGTAACGATTTCAACGCGCGTTT
>JAUYFR010000311.1 GCA_030690855.1 Gallionellaceae bacterium | reverse complement strand
TTCACCCCAAGTTCTCTAAACTTGGAATGATCGCAAATGTTCGTGCTGAAATTCAAATCGTGGACACACATGAATCGCTTGGAACCCTTGTCAATGTTGACGTTGCCGTCGGCACGTCTTAATTAAACCGGACACTACTGGGTTTGAATAGTAGTGATGAAGCCAGAAAATTGCTAATGGAATTTTTACATCACGCAACCCAGCATAAGATGCGCTGCGTCAACGTCATCCATGGCAAAGGAAGACAAAGTGACGGACGCGAAGGCGTGCTAAAAACTCTCACTCGCCACTGGCTAACACAACATGCTCAAGTGCTCGCCTTTTGCGAAGCACCACAAAACGCTGGCGGTGGCGGCGCAGTGTGGGTGCTTCTCAGAACATCAAGCTAGCAGCTAGATCAATAATCCGTATATCCCTTTTCATCTGCGGTGTAGAACGTATTGACATCAGGCGCAGCAAGGGCCGTACCGCTTTGCAATTTCTGCACCAAATCTGGATTTGAAATAAACGGACGACCATAGGCCACTAAATCACCTCGATTGGCATCAAGATCGGCATTGGCTCGCGTAGCCGCATCATATCCACCAGACAAAATATATTTGCCTTTAAAGCTTGCTCGGATTTTTGCTTTCAATGCCGGACTTACTTCAGGTGCGCCCATCGCACTATGGTCGACAATATGGATGTATGCCAAGCCAAGCGGATTAATTTCAGCAATCAAACGCTCATATAACGCATCCATTTCAGCATCAGCGACTGTGCCATTAAACGCACCATAAGGTGAAATACGCATACCGATACACTCAGCGCCGATTGCTGCCACCGTAGCTTTAGCCACTTCCACCGCAAAGCGCATGCGATTTTCGACACTACCGCCCCACTTGTCAGTGCGTTGATTAGTCGCCGTATTCAGAAACTGATCAATCAAATATCCGTTCGCCCCATGCAGCTCAACGCCATCAAACCCCGCTTCAATCGCACGTTTAGCTGAAGCTGTATATTCAGCGATCGCCTGAGTAATTTCAGCTTCTGTCATTGCGGAAGGAACTGGATAAGCCTGCATACCCTGCGTATCTGTCCACATCTCACCCGGCGCTGCAATCGCCGAAGGCGCCAGCACCTTGCTACCCGCAAGCATATTTGCCGGATGACTCACTCGACCGTCATGCATAATCTGCGCAAAGATTTTTCCGCCCTTCGCATGGACCGCATCAGTCACTAATTTCCAACCTTGTACTTGAGCGTCCGTAAACAAACCAGGTTGACGGGCATAGCCCAAGCCGCTAACGGAAGGTGCAACCCCTTCAGAGATAATCAACCCTGCCGTAGCTCGCTGCGCATAGTGTTTAGCCATCAGCTCGTTAGGCACATTGCCCAGCGCGCGGCAGCGCGTCATTGGCGCCATTACGATACGATTTTTTAACTGCAATTTGCCCAAAGTGGTAGGCGAAAATAATGTTCCTGACATCACGTGCTCCTTAAAAAACGCCCTCCCCCAAACGAGAGAGGAACAAACCAAAAATCGATTACTGCTTGATCGCTTCAACAGGAATCGTCAAAGTCACTTCGTCACCCACCAAGGGAGCATATTTACCCATGTTGAAATCAGAACGCTTTACTTTGGCTGTTGCCGTCGCACCGCAAGTGTCTTTTTTCAACATAGGGTGTGGCATACACATAAACGAAATGACCGTCAGCGTTACAGGTTTCGTTACACCTTTAATCGTCAAATCGCCATCAACAGAAGCCACTTTATCTCCATCGAATTTCACTTTATTAGATTTATAGGTAATCGTTGGAAACTTCGTCGTGCTTAGAAAATCTTCCGCCTGAATATGCTCATCAAATGCTGCTGAACCTGTATTCACAGATTGGCTCTCAATCGCCACCTCAACCGATCCAGTTTTAGCTGCACGGTCAATAATAATTTTGCCTGAAGCTGAATCAAAACGACTGAGCTGAATGGAATAGCCCATGTGGTTATATTCAAAACGCGGCAGAGTATGATTTTTTTCCAACACATAGGTTTCTGGCGCAGCGAATACGGTTGTAGAAAGTGAAGCAGCAATAGCAAAAGCAACGATTTTATTCATGGTGATCTCCTTAAGGTAGTGGTTGAGAATAATTTATTTCTTAGTCGGTACTGCATTTACAACAACGTGAAACTTAATCTGAATTTCATTGGCAACCGTACCTAGGTCGGCCCATGCACCTTCACCAATCTTGTAGTCCAAACGCTTAATGGTGAACACACCGTCGAACGTCCCGCGTGTACCGCTTGACTGAAATGTCACGGGCGCGATCACGTCACGCGTCGCACCCTTGATACTCAGCTTACCTGACACCTCATAGCGATTAGCGCTGAGCGCCTTAACACCGCTTGAAACGAAATTCGCCGTAGGATATGCCTTCGCGTTAAACCACAATTTACCCGCCACTTCGTCATTGGCTTCGACCGAACCCGCGTCGATACTAGCAAGATCGATATCAATGCGCGCTTGCGCATTCGCCAACTTTGCGGGTTCAAATGTCACTTGTGCCGAGAATTTATTGAACTTGCCCTCCATCGGCACACCCATTTGCGTATAGCCAAAGCTGACCGAACTTTCATTGGCCTGCACCTGCTTAAACTCAAGCGCCGAGGCCTGCCCACTCAATAGCGAGGTGAAAATACATAACACATTGATTGTATTGAGTTTCATGTTTTTTCTTTCGGTAGCATTCG
>JAUYFR010000310.1 GCA_030690855.1 Gallionellaceae bacterium | reverse complement strand
AGATGCAAAATCATCTTTAGTTCCCTACTATCGATTTTCGCTCACTTTCTCCCAAGAAGGTGAGCGATTAGTTTTATGTGGTTTTATGGAGCTTAAATGAGACTTGAGTATTTACCCTTTGGCAAGCCCAACTTTTCGGATGAGGAAGTTGATGCTGTTTCACGCGTAATGCGATCTGGCTGGATTGGCATGGGACCAGAAACCATCGCATTCGAGCGCGAACTTGCCGATTACCTCAATATGCAACACGTTGTAACTGTAAATTCTTGCACGTCTGCTCTGTTCCTCGCTTTGCAAGTATGCGGAATAAAAGAGGGTGACGAAGTCATCTGTCCTAGTCTTACTTGGTGTAGCACGGCAAATGCGGCGCTTTACCTAAATGCTAAGCCAGTATTTTGCGATATCGATACCGAGACTTTGTGCATCAATGTTGAGGACTTATTGCTTAGAGTTACTTCAAAAACAAAGGCAATCGTGGTAGTGCATTATGGCGGGCTAGCTATTGATGTCGCATATCTCCGCGCAAGGCTGCCCGAGCATATCGCTATCATTGAGGATGCCGCTCATGCCTTTGGCAGTAGATACCCAGACGGCCAGCTAGTTGGCACCTCAGGCAATCTTACTTGTTTTAGTTTTTACGCCAATAAAAATCTCTCTACTGGCGAGGGCGGCGCTATTGTCACTTCCGATAACGCGATGACGGAAAAATTGCAATCGCTTCGTCAACATGCATTGCCTATTGACGCATGGAAACGCTTTACCCATCCTAAAAGCATATTAATGTCTAACCAGCTTACCGAGCTTGGCTACAAAATGAACTACACTGATCTGCAGGCTTCGATCGGTCGCGTTCAACTTGCCCGCTTCGATAGCATGCAGCAAACTCGTCAGCAGATCGCAGAATTTTATTTCGATGGCTTGCAAAACATTGGTATCAGCTTTCAACGAAGTTGCACCAATGCCTCGCACGCAAAGCATTTGTTTGTAATTCGTCTGCCACTTGCTGAAATGCGTTATGACCGAGATGAAATGGTTTTGGCTTTGCGCGCGAGAAACATTGGCGCGTCGATTCATTATGCTCCGCTACATTTAATGCCCCTCTATCATCAGGGAGCAAAACCAGAATCTCTTCCTGCAACTGAAAACCTTTCAAAAACCATTATGACGTTGCCGATCAGCGCTAGCATGAATCAAGATGACGCTAGTTACGTCACCGACACCATCAAAGAACTGATGGAGAAGCAATTGTGAGCACCCTAATCAAAACACGATCTGCAAGCGGACATCAAACGGAGTTATAATGATCGGCAGATACCACAAACCTTCCCAAGTGCTAAAAAAGTTTGCGGGTGAAATAATGGCCCTTCCAATCAATGCACGCATCTCGTTTGAACAGGCGAAATGTGTGGTGGGCCAATTCAAGACCTTGATCAAGGAGCAGCTTAAGTGAGTACTGTAAGTGATAGTCATAGTCATGATATGCAGCGAAAACCGATTGAAGAATATGGGTTTTACGGCCGCTTGTCATCCGACTTCCCATCCCAAGTAATAATTGACGTTACGGAGGTGTGTAATTTAGCGTGTGTACATTGTCCTCATCCTGAATTTAAAAAATCAGATTACTACGATACCCGATACCTTGACCCTGAGCTCAATAAGAAGATTGTTGATGAAATCAAAGAGCTAGGTCAAAACAAAACCCAATATATTCGATATTCCAGTGAGGGTGAGCCACTGATTCACCCGAAAGGTTATGAAATGATTGAGTATGCCACGCGAAATTCTGGCGTATTTGTCACGTTAACCACCAATGGGACGATTATGAATGAAAAGCGCACTAGGCGGCTTTTGGATGCCGGCGTGCACATGATTGATATCAGTATTGATGCGTATACACCTGAAACTTACGCAAAAATTCGGGTCAATGGTGACCTGAATGTGACAAAGAAAAATGTCCTTAACCTCTTGGCGTGGATAAAACAGACTGGTGCATCAACAAAGGTGGTTGTGAGTTTTATTGAGCAACCACAAAATAGCTGCGAAGTAGATGCTTTTGAATCCTTCTGGAAGGAGCAGGGTGTGGACTCTGTAGTGGTTCGCCGACTTCATTCGGCGGCAGGGGCCGTTGTCAACGTGGCGCAGATTATGAGGGCGGAACAGGCGCGAGAAGTGCGGCGTCCCTGTGTTTACCCTTGGGAGCGGATCGTATTAAACCCTAGGGGGTTTTTGGCTTTTTGTCCCGCAGACTGGACGCATGGTTCTTCAATCGGCGATTTTCGCACAACAACAATAGCACAAGTTTGGAGTAGCGATTTCTATCAGAGCTTGCGGGACGCTCACATCAGGAATGATTATAAGGCACATGTTTTTTGTGGACAGTGCCCTGACTGGAAGCAAACACGCTGGCCTAATGAGGGGCGCGGTTATGCCGACTTGATTGGGGAGTTGCAACAATAGCGATGAGTACTACTATACCTCACTCAAGGCCATGGATTAATACCGAAGATCATGAGGCGGTACTTAGGGTTCTTAGGTCTGAATTAATTGGTCAAGGCATACAATGTCAAAAACTGGAACAAAGGCTTGCAAAGTGGGTAAATGCTGCTGATGGAGTTGCCGTGGCATCAGGAGCTGCAGCTATCGTTCTAGCACTTCATGGCATCGGAATTAGTGAAGGTGATGAAGTAATTCTTCCCAGTTACATTTGCCATTCCGTATTTGAGGCTGTACTCTCGTTGCGGGCTATCCCAGTGTTGTGCGATGTAGGTGTTGACTGGGTTATTACTGTTGATACAGCAGCTAAGCTGATAACCGCACGGACAAGAGCTATCATTGCTCCGCATATCTATGGAATTTTCTGTGATGTTATAGCCATTAAGTCCCTTGGGATTCCAGTGATTGAAGACTGCGCACAAGCCTTCGCTGGAGAATTCCAGCGTGATATTCAAGGGGATGTAGCTATTTTCTCGTTTCACCCTACGAAGTGTCTTACTTCAGGGGAAGGGGGGGTTGCAGTGTCCAAAGACATTCGCCTCGCTGAGCGAATGCGTGCCTTTCGTGATGGCGAGGCAACAAAATTAAGAGCAAGGCTTTTCTCTCCTCTATCCGACATTGCGGCTAGTCTAGTGTTTGCACAACTTGATCGGTATCCGCAGATGTTGGCGCGTAGGCAATCCATAGCGAATCGATATCGTGAAGCATTTGAAAAGATAGATCCTGAAAGCCTCAATAGCGAAGCGCTTAGTCGTAGTATGTTTTTTCGTTTCCCTGTACGGATGGGGGGGGGTATAGATTTATATCACGATAAATTTCTTAAGCAAGGAATACATATTCGGCGAGGTGTTGATGCATTGTTACACAGATATCTCGGCATAGATGATGATATCTTTCCGATATCGGTCAGTTTGTTCAATACAACAATTACTCTCCCTATATACCCAGCATTAACCGAGCTAGAAGAATCTCACTGTATTGATAGTATTGAAAAAATATT
>JAUYFR010000307.1 GCA_030690855.1 Gallionellaceae bacterium | reverse complement strand
TTAAATTTGATTCATGCAAAGCGGCCATTTTGAAACCTCTAAATTACAAAGCGGGGAGGGTGGTTGCAGCTATTTGCTCCGCTTGCTTCTTACGGTAATCAACTAGCTTTTGCGCAAGCTGCGCATCGTTTAGCGCCAACATCGAAACCGCGAACAAGCCGGCATTCGCCGCACCTGCCTCACCAATGGCGAAGGTTGCTACGGGAATGCCTTTTGGCATTTGCACAATCGATAACAGCGAATCCATACCTTTCAGATACTTTGAAGGAATCGGCACACCCAGCACTGGAAGGGTTGTCTTGCTTGCTATCACGCCTGCCAAATGTGCGGCGGCTCCTGCGCCCGCGATAAAAAATTGCACTCCCTGCGCACTCATCTCTTTGATGTGGTCGAACAACAGATCAGGTGCGCGGTGTGCAGAAATCACGCGAGCATCATATGCGACACCAAAATCTTTTAATGCTTGGGCAGCTTGCTGCATGATCTCCCAGTCATTGCTACTACCCATGATGATGGAAACTAATGGTTTGCTCATATTGGCTTAATCCTAAAAAATTTAGTCACCGTTCTGTAGACTGATTTCAGTCCAACTTGTCGGGTTTAGACCCGACCCACTTTATTTACAAGTGGTTTTTACTTTTCAGACGTAATAACGCCCCCGTTTCCGAGGGCGTCATCATTCCTTACATACCCTTGTGGTAGCCCACTACGCGATCCACTTCATTTTTGGAGCCCAAGATAACTGGCACACGCTGATGCAGACCTTGTGGCTGCAATTCCATGATGCGCTCACGGCCTGTAGAACATACTCCACCTGCTTGCTCAACAATGAACGACATCGGATTCGCTTCGTACAATAAGCGCAGCTTGCCGGCCTTGCCTTTTTCTTTATTGTCGAACGGGTACATGAAAATACCGCCACGAGTCAGAATGCGATGCACTTCAGCCACCATCGAAGCAACCCAGCGCATATTGAAATTCTTCTCGCGGCCTCCCTCCTTCCCCTTCATGCATTCATCAACATATTTTTGCACCGGTGCTTCCCAGTAACGTTGATTT
Source organism: Gallionellaceae bacterium (assembly GCA_030690855.1). Classification (GTDB taxonomy): domain Bacteria; phylum Pseudomonadota; class Gammaproteobacteria; order Burkholderiales; family Gallionellaceae; genus PALSA-1006. The sequence goes on along the minus strand of JAUYFR010000307.1, from coordinate 2,338 downwards.
GACATATTGATCGCGAACTCAGCCGTATCGACTGGGATTTGCATGTTCGGGTGTGTCAGGAAGAAATCGCCCACATCACGATCTAAGGTAAATCCGTTAACGCCATGACCTGTGGTAATAACCATCATCGTGTTTGGGCCATACAACGCATAGCCAGCACACACTTGTTTTGTACCAGGCTGCAAGAAGTCAACTGCCTTTGGATCAGTCACGCCTTCTGGGCAACGCAAGATTGAGAAAATAGTGCCTACAGAGATGTTTACGTCAATGTTGGATGAGCCATCCAAAGGATCAAAAGTAATCAGGTATTTGCCGCGTGGGTATTGCTTAGGTATCTCATACACATCATCCATCTCTTCTGATGCCATACCTGCCAAGTGACCACCCCACTCATTGGCTTTAATGAACACTTCGTTGGTGATGATGTCGAGCTTCTTTTGTGTTTCGCCTTGCACGTTTTCGCTACCGGCGCTACCTAGCACGCCGATCAACGCGCCTTTATTTACGTCATGAGCGATTTGCTTACAAGCTGAAATTACATCACTTAGCAGACCCGTAAAGTCTCCGCTCGCGTTAGGAATTTGACGTTGTTCTTCGATGATAAATTGAATTAGACTCTTGCTCATTCTGCTCTCTCCCATTTAATTAAAATTTTGTAACTCAGCGATTTTACCTGTTTTCGCGAGGTGCCTCCATTTTCACTCGGCTTTTCGCATTTTAAAAACTAGCCCTTTTTTATTTCCCGACGACTGATTTCAGAGGGCAGTTCATCGTTTGGGTATGGATAGCGAAGATGTCCAAAACGGATAATTAACACTGCCGCCGCTAAAATCAAAATTGAAGCCGTCACCGCCACCATGCGCCAATCATCCATCGCTTTCATATCCAATATTAAATAACGTGCAAGCGCCACCATACCTATGTAAAGAGGGAATCTTACTGGCAGCTTTCCCAATCTATAATATTGGCCAGCCATTGTGAAAACTTCTAGATAGATGAACAGCAATAACAGGTCGGAAAGTGTCACCTGAGCGACCTGAATCATCTTAACAATTTCGCTTGTCATTGCGACAACAGTAGCAATCGCAATGACGAGTAAACCAACGTGCTCTACTGACTCTAAAAATTTTAAACTGATATTGCGCACTGGCTTGTTCATCTCAAATTACCCCTACTTCACCAAAGACATAAACAACTGCGGCAATCTTTCAGGTAACCGCGCGATATTATCGATCACTGCATAATGCTTGCCGAAGATGTCCGCCACGTACTCATCTGCCTTAGGATCAAGGTTTATACAGTAGGTATAAATTCCCTCTTGACCTAACTCTCTGACAGCTATTTTTGCATCTTCAATAAGCAAGCGCGGGTCTTGCGTATCAATATCTGCTGGCTCTCCATCGGTTAGCACGAGCAATATTTTTTTGTCCGCCTGTTGATGGCTTAAATAATGACCGGCATGGCGAATGGCCGCACCCATGCGCGTTGAGTAGTTTGGCTCCATGCTTGCCAAACGGCCTTTAACATCCTCGCCCCATGGCTCTTGGTAACCTTTGAAGTGCCAGTAACGCACATTGTGACGCGTATCAGAATGAAAGCCACCAATCGCTAATGGGTCGCCCATTTGATCAACTGCCCATGCAAGCAAAGAAACGGCTTCTTGGCTAAGCTCCAGCTTAGTTTGCCTACATCCCTCAGGTCGATCGCCCAAAGAAGCTGAAAGGTCTAAAAGCAATGACACCGCAACGCTACGGCCATCGGTGCGATGGCTCATGTTGATACGCATATCTGGTTGCACGCCACTCTTGAAGTCAATCAATGAGCGTACTGCTACATCTAAATCTAATTCCGCACCTTCTTCTTGATAACGAATACGCACTTTGTTTTGCGGCTTGAGCAAATCAATAATTTTCTTCAGCCGTTTTGCCAACGCATTATGTTTGGCAAGTAAGTCGTCGATTTTTGACGCCTTACCTTTGGGTTGCAAATGCTCATACACACTCACCCAGTCTGGGCGATAGTGTTGTGCGCTGTAATCCCATTCTGGATACATGCGTGGTGGAACTTTAAATTCATCTTCTTTTTCTTCAGCAGGACGAGGACGCTCTTCGTAGGTTTCTTCATCGCCCTCTTCAATAAACACCCACACCATGCGGTTATCATCACGAAACTCAACTTCGGTATCCTCGAAAAACATTTTTGCAGCTGAGTCACTTGGATTTTTCGTCTCTGCGATAAAGCGCACACCGAGTAGCTGAACATCTGCTGTGCTTTTACCGCCAGTGCGCATCAGCTCTTTAAACTGCGCTACATATTTCAGGATGATTGGGTTTTGATA
>JAUYFR010000224.1 GCA_030690855.1 Gallionellaceae bacterium | reverse complement strand
TTCACGACAAGCGCCACCCCAAAGATTTAGGGGCACAGGATGTCGAGGCTTTTCTCACGCACCTCGCCGTTGCGGGCAAGGTGTCTGCATCGACTCAGAATCAAGCTAAGTCGGCGTTGCTATTTCTTTACCGCGAGGTGCTGGAGATTCAGTTGCCTTGGCTGGATAACGTGACGCAAGCGAAAGCGCCGAAAAAATTACCGGTTGTCTTGACGGTGGCTGAGGTGCAGGCGGTGTTGTTGCGGTTGAGCGGCTCGCATTTATTGATCGCGTCATTGCTCTATGGCGGTGGTATGCGTTTGATGGAGGCGGTACGCTTGCGCGTGAAGGATGTGGAGTTTGCGCGGCACGAAATTATTGTGCGTGAAGGCAAAGGTTTTAAGGACAGGGTGACGATGTTGCCGGAATCGGTTGCCACTTCGCTCAAAGCACATCTGGCGAAGGTGAAAACTTTGCATGAGGAAGATTTGGCGCAGGGTTATGGTGAGGTGTATTTGCCTTTTGCGCTGGATAAAAAATACCCTAATGCTGGGCGCGAGTGGGGCTGGCAATATATTTTTCCGTCGAAAAATTTGTCGGTCGATCCGCGCTCCGGCAAGACGCGCCGCCATCATTTAGATGAGAAGGGCGTGCAACGTGCAGTGAAGCAGGCGGTGCGTGATGCGGGTTTGGTTAAGCCTGCTACGCCGCACACTTTGCGTCACTCTTTCGCTACGCATCTTTTGCAAAGCGGCTACGACATCCGTACTGTGCAAGAGTTGCTCGGGCATTCCGATGTTTCCACTACGATGATCTACACTCACGTCCTGAATAAAGGCGGCAAGGGTGTGGTGAGTCCGCTGGATAGGTAGTATGTGCAAAATGCACATTGCTGTTCGTTGAAAGGAATGGGTTATGAGCGAAGTGCTGATTTATGAAGCCGAGAGCGGACAAGCGCAGGTAAACGTGCGACTGGATGCGGAAACGGTTTGGCTGACGCAGGAGCAGATGGCTGCATTGTTTGGGCGCGAGCGTTCGGTGGTGACGAAGCATTTGCGTAATGTGTTTAAAGAGGGGGAGCTTGATGTGGCGGCAACTTGTGCAAAATTTGCACAAGTTCAAAATGAAGGCGGTAGAAGTGTTACGCGTGATATTGAGTATTACAACCTAGATGTCATTATCTCCGTGGGCTATCGTGTCAAGTCACTTCAAGGCGTGCAATTTCGCCAATGGGCAACCCGCACTCTGCGCGAGCATCTGGTGCAGGGCTACACGTTTAACTCAACTCGACTTGCCGAGCGGGGCATTGACGAGGCGCAGCAAGCTATCGAATTGTTGGCACGCACGTTGAACAATCAGGCGTTGGTTAGTGGGGCAGTGTTGTGCTGGCGTTGTTGATTGCCGAGAGCGATCCGGCCAACAAAGATTTATTGATTCGTTTGGTGGTGAATCTATTGGTGGATGGAAGAGCGTAATGACTGACGAAGATTTCATGCGCGAAGCCTTGCACCTTGCCGAGCACGCGGCACTAGCAGGTGAGGTGCCGGTTGGCGCGGTGGTGGTTAAAGACGGCGAGATTATCGGGCGCGGTTTTAATGCACCGATTTCAAAACAGGATCCTTCTGCGCATGCCGAGATGATGGCGCTGCGCGATGCGGCGCAACGGGTGGGTAATTATCGTTTGGTGGATTGCGAATTGTTTGTAACGCTGGAGCCGTGTGTGATGTGCGTGGGGGCGATGTTTCATGCACGCATTGCGCGGGTGGTGTTTGGTGCGACAGAGCACAAGACGGGCGCGGCGGGAAGTGTGCTTAATTTATTTGAAGAATCTCGGCTTAATCATCACGCAAAAATTGAAGGTGGCGTTTTGGCGGAAGAGTGCGCTAAAGTGTTGAGCGATTTTTTTGCCATGCGCCGAGCTCAACAAAAAGCCTTATGAAAATTATAATAACTCAATATAATCAATCACTTATAATAAATGGCGATAGTGGTGAGCTATTGCGTCGGTATACGGTATCTACTGCTACGAATGGTGCAGGAGAAGAAAATGGTAGCCTTTGCACACCGCGCGGTAAGCATGTGATTCGCGCTAAGATTGGTGCAGGGCAGCCGGAGAATGCAGTGTTTGTGCGGCGACGTCCGACCGGTGAAATTTACACGCCGCAACTAGGCGAGGCGCACCCGAAACGAGATTGGATTTTGACGCGCATTTTGTGGTTGTGCGGCACGGAGCCGGGTTATAACCGTTGGGGCTCATGCGATACCATGCGTCGCTATATTTATATTCACGGAACGCCTGATAGCACCCCGCTGGGTAAACCTGGCTCGCATGGTTGTGTGCGTATGCGCAATGCTGATCTGCTGGAGTTATTCGAGTTGGTGTCGGTCGGTACGCAGGTTGAAATCCTAGCTTGAAAAAGCGGAGGCGATAATGAACTTTACGATTCACCCAGTCACATGGCATGACGCAGAGCCGATGTTGCGTGCTGTGCGCGAGGCGGTGTTTATTCGTGAGCAAAGCGTGCTGGTCGAACTAGAGTGGGACGGCTTGGATGAAACCAGCCACCATGTGTTGGCGCTGAGTAGTACTGGCCAAGCGATTGGCTGTGGACGCATTTTGCCGAATGCGCACATTGGACGGATTGCGGTGATGCCGGAGTGGCGCGGAAAAAAAGTGGGTACGGCGATTTTAGAAGGACTGCTAGCCTATGCTAGCAGTCGCCATTATCCAGAAGTAGATTTGGATGCGCAGGTACAGGCGCTACCGTTTTACCGTAATTTCGGATTTATCGAAGAAGGTGAAGATTTTATGGATGCAGGCATTCCGCACCGCAAGCTTCGCATGAAGCTTTAAGCAGCGCTTTCCGCTGGAAAATCGTAAGGCAATTTTTCAAAACGAAGTTCAACCCCATCTGCCGTATTCCAATGCACCTCAAGATTCGCCTTCATGGTGCTCACGTGTAGCGAAGCTAAAACATCATAGCCACCTTGCGCGGCAGGGGCGGTATTCACAATGTTGCCACTAACTTGCCCTTCATAATCGGCACTAAATAATGGGTCGTTTGCTTGCGGCGCAGTGTCGCTAGCGATGTGTGCCAAGTAGGTACGCTGTTTCGGCTTTCCTAAGTAGTGCATGCGCGCTACGATTTCTTGCCCCGGGTAGCAGCCCTTTTTGAAGCTCACACCGCCGATAAGTTCGAGGTTAATCATTTGCAATACAAACTGCTCTTGTGTGGCAGGCAAGATAACGGGAACACCAGCGCGGATATTTAAATAATCCCAATAGCCAGAGCCAACTGGTGTGGCTTCGGCGCTCAAACGTTGCCATATCATGGAGGCTTGCTCTTCGATAGTGCAGAGCAAATAACGATTTTCTTCAAAGCGCAAAATGATCGTGCCATCGTGAAAAGTACTCGCCAAATAAGAAGTGGGCAAATCCCCGAATTGAGTTTTCAATAGGGTGCTGGCATCTTTTCCTGCAATGCCTAGGCAAACAGTTTTTTCGCTAATGTTTTCAATTTTCACCTTGGCGCGCAACACATACATCGTCAATTTCTTTTGAATTGCCGCAATGAGTGAGCTAGGCAGATGTAGGTAATAGTCGTTGCCAATTTTCCAGATGAGAAAGGTGGCGAGCACGCGCCCTTTTGCCGTGTTAAGGCTGCTCAGTTGCGCCAATGCTGGGGTAATGGCGGCAACGTCGTTACTACAGAGATTTTGCAAAAATGATTGAGCTTCTTCACCGGTTACTTTCAATACGCCAAACTGGCTTAGGTCGCACACTGCTGTGCCTTCTATCATTGCTTGTTGCTCAGTGGGCGCTGAGCCAAAGCTTTGAACGATTCCCTCTGAGAATTGAGCGCCTTGTGTTTGGAGAAGAGACTGCCAGTTTGCGTTATGCATAGGTGTTTATACGTTTATAAAGTTGTTCATCGATTTTTTGCTTGGCTTGAATCGCTTGTTCATCGGCCTTGGCGCTTACGTCCATTTTTTCTTGAGCAACTTTGTCATTTCGATTTAAGTCCTGAAAGCGCTCGATAGACTGTTTCTGTTCGGTCATCGCGAGTTGAGTTTGGCTCATTTCACGCGCTTTTTTGGACAGTGTGACGACCGCGCCGTCCCCGCTATCACTTTGTGTTGGTGTTTTTCGCGCAACAGTGGGAGTGCTAGCAACACGGCTGGTTGAATTGACGCTGTTTGAGTTGTTGACATTAGAAATAGCCATCATGTCCTCCGTTAAATAGTTATCCTTGAAAGTACTCGCTTTTGCGCCATTTGACAACGTCACAAGCGAGTTGTTCATGACTCAGCGAGGTCATTCCGCTACACTTCTCTGCCATGAAAATGTTGACCAGTATTATCCTGCTTATTTTTCTAAGCGCCTGTGATGGCGGTACTTGGAATAATCCCTATCCGGTTGAGGTCACTGATCAATCAACTTTTTACACGGCCTTCACCGAGCGTCCCAAGCATTTAGATCCCGTGCAGGCCTACAGTGAGAACGAGTATGTGTTTCTCGCGCAAATTTATCAACCCCCTTTGCAGTACCATTATTTAAAGCGGCCCTACACCTTGGTACCTCAGGCCACTGATGTTATGCCGACAGTTTCTTATTTAGATAAAAATGGCAGGGCGCTCTCAGCATCGGCTCCTGTTGATCAAGTGGCTTTTAGCGTTTATGAAATTCACCTGCGCTCAGGGTTAAAGTTTCAGCCTCATCCTGCACTAGCCAAAGACGAACAGGGTAAGCCGCGCTATATGAATTTAAAAGTGGCAGACTTGAGTGGAATCAACTCGCTGAAAGACTTTACGCAAAAGGGCACAAGAGATGTGCAGGGTATCGATTATGTTTACCAAATTAAGCGACTTGCGCATCCTGATTTGCACTCGCCGATTTTTGGCGTGATGGCCGAATATATCGTTGGCTTAAAAGAATATGCCGAAAAGTTGAAGCAGGCTCGCAAAACGCAACCCGAGGGTTGGCTGGATTTAAATACCTACGATTTGCCAGGAGTGGAGGTTGTTGATGAGCATACCTATCGAATTAAAGTAATGGGGAAATATCCGCAATTTGCCTACTGGTTAGCGATGCCGTTTTTCGCGCCGATGCCGTGGGAAGCGGAAAAATTTTACGCACAAGAGGGAATGCGTGAGCGCAACCTAACACTGGACTGGTGGCCACTGGGTAGCGGTCCTTATTATCTTTCGGAAAACAATCCTAATCAGCGCATGGTGTTGACGAAAAATCCTAATTTTTCAGGTGAGTTTTATCCGAGTGAAGGCGAGACTAGCGATCAAGCTGCAGGTTATCTTGTCGATGCCGGTAAAGCGCTGCCGCTCATCGACAAGGTGGTGTTTAGCTTAGAGAAAGAAACGATTCCCTATTGGAATAAGTTTTTGCAGGGCTATTACGATGCATCTGGCATTAGCTCAGATAGCTTTGATCAGGCAGTGCAAGTGAGCGTGGGCGGCGAGGCGAACGTTACCGATGACATGAAAGCGCAGGGTATTTCGCTTTCTACTTCGGTAGCCACCTCGACCATGTATATGGGGTTTAACTGGCTTGACCCGATAGTGGGGGGCGCAAGTGAGCGTGCCAGAAAGTTGCGTCGCGCTATCGCTATTGCAATGGACTTTGAAGAGTTTATTTCTATTTTCGCCAATGGACGTGGCGTTGCCGCGCAGTCGCCTATCCCGCCAGGAATTTTTGGATACCGCGAAGGTGAGGACGGAATAAATCGCTATGTGTACGACTGGAAAAATGGCGAGCCGCAACGTAAGTCAATAGCGCTCGCTCAAAAATTGCTCGCTGAAGCGGGCTACCCTGAGGGTATTGACGCGAAAACCAAACAGCCCTTGGTGATTTATTTAGACACGACTGCTAACGGCGTGGGAAATAAATCACGCTTGGATTGGTTGCGTAAACAGTTCGACAAACTGAATGTGCAATTAGTGGTGCGTAGCACTGATTACAACCGCTTTCAGGATAAGGTGCGCAGGGGCGATACACAGCTTTTCTATTTTGGTTGGAATGCGGATTATCCCGATCCGGAGAATTTTTTATTTCTGCTCCACGGCGCGCAAGGCAAAGTGGCGAAGGGCGGAGAGAACGCCGCAAATTATGCGAACCCTGAATATGATCGCTTATTCGAGCAAATGAAAAATATGCCGAACAATGCAACGCGGCAGAAAATCATTGACCAAATGGTCGAAATTTTGCGCCGTGACTCACCTTGGCTGTGGGGACATCATCCTAAAGATTATGTTTTACGGCATGGCTGGTTGCACAACAGCAAGCCAAACAAAATGGCCAATAACTATTTGAAGTATTTGCGCATTGATTCTCAGCAGCGCGATAAATTGCGCAAATCTTGGAATCAACCCATGTTGTGGCCATTGTTATTGAGCGGAATAACGCTGTTATTATTTGCTTGGTGGCTTCGACGCACATTCAAATTAAGAGACGAAGTACGCTAGTTTAGGCAATGAAAATATAGTGGTTGAGGAGGCGTCATCATGAGTTTTCAAGAGTCGTCATCGACCAATGCGACGCAAGCTGAAATGGCGCGCATTACAGTGTTACCTAGCAGCCATCACTTTGAAAGTGTGGGCGCCGAAACGATTTTAGAAGGTGCGTTACGTGCTAGCGTGCCGCTTAATTATGGCTGTAGTGGCGGTAGCTGCGGTCTCTGTAAAGCCAAAGTGGTCTCGGGCGAAATTAAAAAAACTCGCTTCCATGATTACGTTCGAACCGAGGCCGATAAACGTGATGGCATGGTGCTGATGTGTTCTAACTCTGCCGTTGGTGAAGTGGTGATTGAGGCGAGTGTGGCGGGCGGCGCTGAAGAAATTCCCCTCCAGCAAATTTCAGCAACCGTAAAATCAATCACCGTGCTCACCCCTGAAATGGCGTTACTTCATCTGCGTACACCGCGAACCAGTCGTTTGCGTTTTCTAGCAGGACAGTCGGCCATCCTCACGGTTAATCAAGCATACAGTGCTATTTTGTCGATTGCGAGTTGTCCCTGCGATGATCACAACATCTTTTTTCATGTGCGACGTACCGCTAATAATGCCTTTGCGGATTACGTATTTAATCAGCTAAAAAATAATGAAGTGGTAGAAATAGAGGGGCCTAAGGGTCATTTTCTGTTTCATGAAAATGGCAATCGTCCCCTGTGTTTTTTTGCATTCGACACGGGTTTCGCTCCAATAAAAAGTTTAATTGAGCATGCAGTGTCGCTAGATGCCGGCGTGCCGATCTTTTTGTATTGGATAGGGTCAACTGAAAACAGCATTTATTTGCCAAACGTTGGACGAGCTTGGGCGGACGCGCTAGATAGTTTTTATTTCAGCCCGATAGTGGCAAATTTCGATGTGGCTAATTTTGGAAATGGGCAAGAGGATTCGTTTGACGCGCTGTTGCATGACGTAAAGCAACAGCGACCTGAGTTGGCTGAGAGCAATGTATATATTGCTGGCCCTGCTGCCGCAATCAATAAGGCACACGAATACTTTTTGAATGCGGGCGTTCCGTCATCACAAGT
>JAUYFR010000286.1 GCA_030690855.1 Gallionellaceae bacterium | reverse complement strand
GGCAAATTTTCGCGTAACAAGGGCAGCGCCGTTTCGGGGAACACAATTAATCGCGCTTCACTGTGCTGCGCTAAGCGGCGGTTAGTTTCTAGCGTATTCACAAACTGCGCCTCATCAAACTTATCGCCCTGCGCAATATTGCCCTGCAACAAACTCACTTTGACCGGCTCGCCTTGCGGCTGCGTCCATTCAATCACGCCCAACGCGACAGCCACTAACCACAATGCAAGAACCCCCATCAACGCTTGCTTACCCTTTCGCGTCCAACGTTGCTGAGCCAGTAGCACGATTAATCCCGCACTCACTGCAACAGCAAGAGAAACGCCATACACGCCGAACATAGGCGCATAGCCTCCTGCCAGAGGGCTGCTAGGCACTTGAGAATAGCCCAACACCAACCACGGGAATCCCGTGAACAGATAGCCACGCAACAACTCTACTGCCACCCACAACATCGGCAGCAATAACGTTAGTTTGAGCGCATTCGGCAATGCCAGCCTTGCCTGTAAATATCCGACTAGCGCGGGGAACAAAGCATAAAAAGCGACGAATAAAAAAGTCGTGATAAACGCGAGCCACATCGGCATATTGCCGAATTCATGCAAGGCCACATAAACCCATCCGATACCTACGCCAAACAAGCCAAGTCCAAAAGCAAAGCCAAGCCCTGCTGCGGCACGCGGCGAATCAGCTCGTGTCCATAAGCCAAAGAGCAAACCAAGCGACAAGATAGGAAGCAGATAAAAGTGCGTAGGCGCAAAGCCAAAGACGGCGACGATGCCGGCAAGTGCGGCGAATATAAAAGGCTGAAATCTGAGTGCGCTCACAAAATTTGCTTAAGGGTTGATTGCGCGGATTATACGGTGTAACTTCCGCGCCACTCATTCCTCTACATTCCGTAATTTAATGGCACAAGATTCTGCACTCCTCGATGAAATTAGCGACATGCTAATTAATTGCCCGCTTTTTAATCACCTACAAGCAGCTGACGTCAAAGCCATCGCGAGGCATTTCGGCATCAACAACATCAGCAAAGGCGAGACCATTTTTAATGAAGGCGATGATGGCTCTTTCATGTGCATCGTGCATGAAGGGCGTGTCTCTATCGTCAAAAGCAATCAAAATGGTGACCCTGTCATTATGGGCACCGAAGGCCCTGGCCGAGCGTTGGGTGAAATGGCGGTACTTGATGGCGAGCGCCGTTCCGCAAGCTGTGTCGCCGCAACTGATTGCGTCTTTTTAACACTCTCCAGAGAAGCGATGGACACCATGCTCGAAGACCAGCCCCGCGTTGGCGCAAAAATATTGCGTGCGATCGCGGTGAGCCTGTCACGCCGCATGCGCTGGACGGCTGGAAAACTGGTCGACCTCACCGAATAGTTATGCTCGACTTCACCGAATACACCAAAATATTTCTCAGCCTTTTCGCCATCCTCGATCCGATTGGCATCATCCCCATCATCATCGCATTCACCATTGGCCTCACCGCCGAAAAACGCGCTCGCGTGGGGCGCATGGCCTCACTCTCCGTCGTGGGCATATTGCTGGTCGCCCTACTTATTGGTGAACTCATGCTGGAGTTTTTCGGCATCAGCATCCACTCGTTTCGTGTCGCGGGCGGGATTTTATTGCTGCTGATGTCGATCACCATGTTGTTTGGCAACAAAGAAGCGCCTAAGCCCCCCCCTCTCCCGCAAGCGGGCGAGGGAGCGAACGAATCGCATAGCGAATCTGACAATTACGAAACTGGTGATAACGACGCCGGCTCATCCATCGCCATCGTGCCTTTGTCGACGCCTTTGCTCGCAGGCCCTGGTGCGATTAGTACGGTTATTTTGGATGCGCACAAAGGGCATGGCCTTGGACACTACGCCGTGATGAGCGTTGAAATCATTCTCTTAGGAATAACCGTTTGGCTAACCTTTCTCGTTGCACCGTGGATTTCACAACGATTGGGGCGACTCGGTAGCAGCGTATTTTCGCGCTTAATGGGCCTGCTCCTCGCCGCGATTGCAGTTGAATTTATTGCGGGCGGGCTGAGGGGACTATTTCCAATCTTGGGGTAAAGCCTTTGTAGGTTGGACTTCAGTCCAACGCAGCCTTGTAGTACAGCCTCGCGTCGGACTGAAGTCCGACCTACTAAACCCAAGCATCGATTGACGATTTTAAGGTATTAAAAAATGGAAAAAATTAGACTTTCAAAACTCATGTCGGCACAGGGCATCTGCTCGCGCCGCGAAGCCGATGGTTACATCGAAAAGGGCTGGGTGCTGGTGGATGGCAAACCGGTGAGCGAACTCGGCACCAAAATTTTTGAACATCAAAAAATCACGCTGAATAAATCGGCGCAAAACCAGCAAGAAACGCAAGTTACGTTTTTGCTGAACAAACCGATCAGCTACGTTTCCGGCCAAGCAGAAGATGGCTACCAACCCGCCGTGGTACTGATCAAACCCGAAAATCGCTGGGCAAATGACACCGCGCCACAAAATTTTAGCGCGATGAATTTACGCGGCTTGGCGCCCGCAGGCCGCCTAGACATTGACTCGCAGGGTTTGCTGGTGCTCACGCAAGACGGTCGCGTGGCCAAACAATTAATCGGCGAAGATTCGCCCATTGAAAAAGAATATCTCGTGCGCGTCACGGGCAAGTTGGTGGGTAACGGCTTAAATATGCTCAACAACGGTTTGTCGCTGGACGGCAAAAAACTCAAACCCGCGAAAGTCACTTGGCTCAACGATGATCAGCTACGCTTTATTTTACAAGAAGGTAAAAAACGTCAGATTCGCCGCATGTGCGAATTAGTAGGATTAAAGGTGACGGGATTAAAGCGAGTGCGAATTGGTAAGGTGAAACTGGGCGATTTACCCGTGGGGCAATGGCGCTATTTGAAGGAAGACGAGCGATATTGAATTTTAATATAACTCAATAAAATCAAATAGTTATAAATTTTAAGCAAAATAAAACGCCCCGATTTCTCGGGGCGTTTTATTTTCAACTACGCGCTTTGATTAGAAGCCCATGCACACTGCATAAGGCGTATCGTCAACTATAGACGCTGTCGCAAGAGCAGTTTTTGCCGTGGCTGGATCCAAGGTCATCATTGAACCAGTAGCAGTATTACCGTCATCCAATGTTATATCTAATTGTTTCGCAAATTTTCCTGCGATGCTTCCAGAACAGACGATGTATGACCCCTTAAGCGCAGGAGTTGTAATTGGCGAATCAGTACCACTATTAGTTACTCCGATTCTTCCGCCCACCGCGTTTGTAGGATTATATGAAGCATCTGCTATTGCAGTTGCACCAGGAGCTAATCCTGCTAAACGGACATGTTGCCAAAATAAAGATGACTCAGTTGTTGCAACACCTGTTCCCGTCGTTGCACCTGCCGCATCCCATGCTCCATCGATAACTCCATTGCCTTTAGCACACAAATTAGCTACGTCAGGTGTACAAGCCGTTCCATTTGTCAGGTGTGTCGCCGCGTTGGCATCATCGCCTGGCAGAGCCTTAAACTTATCCTGATAACCGTAAACATAAACAGGAATGTTTTTAAAATCTGTCGCCAAATTCTTAACCTTAGCGCTGTTGATCAATTCTTGGCCTTTAAGCACGCCGCCGAGTAGCAAACCAATAATCACCAGAACGATGGCAATTTCGATTAGAGTAAAGCCTGATTGTTTGTTTTTCATTTGAATCCTCCGGTAACTTTATAATTTAAATGTGCATCCTTACGAGATTATCTTTGCAGTATTCGTGCCAGCACCTAAGGCGAATCAACGCTCACGCCACGCTAAAAAATTAAAACACAATAAAAACAAATAGTTATGTTAAACTCAACCAACGTAAAACGCAATTCTCCGCCCCTTAAAAAGGGGGCATTTTTACAGCCCTCGCCATTAATTCGACGAACTTTAGACAGGCAATGACGAAATGCCGACAGCCTTAAACAGTAAATTTCTCCCCAAGGCCGGCTGGATTACCATCGCCATGCTGGTAACTTTGCATCTCGCTTTAATTGCGGGCACGCAAAGTATATGGTCGCGGCCTTTATTGCTCGCGCACCTTGGCTTGTTTTTGTTGTGGCAACCGCTATGGCGTGGCGAGAGTACGCTTTCAACCGCCAACACTTTGCTTATTGGCCTAGCTAGTATGGCCGCCTTGCTCTGGCTAAACTGGTGGACGCTAACCTTTTGGCTGAGCGGTTTATTTTCTTTGATGGGTAGCCGCGTGCTCGCCTTTCCTTCACGTTTGCAGCGCTGGCGTTATTTACTGGCAATGGTTTATTTGTTGTCAGCACTTCTGCTGTGGGTCATCCCACGTTTGCTGGGGCTACCCATTGTTGCGGATACCAGCTCGAGCTTGATGTATTTTGCGCTGCCGATATTAATCGCCTTGATGGTGCTACTACCGAGCGAAGACGAGCAAGCCATCTCATCGCAATTCGTTGATTTTATTTATAGCTTGCTATTGTTTTTGCTGCTAACGCTGCTCGTACTTGGTAGCGTCGTTTTTATGCACTTGGCTGAAATTGAATATTTTGATGCGTTACTGCGCAGCTTATTCATCATCGCCATCGCACTGCTAAGCCTGAGCTGGCTATGGAATCCTCGTTTAGGTTTCTCTGGCTTGCAGCCGGTTTTTTCACGCTATTTGATGAATATTGGTTCGCCTTTCGAGGTTTGGCTAAAACACCTTACCATCACCTCTCAGCATGAGCTGACACCGCTACTATTCTTAATGCGTGCGATTGATCACTTTTTTGAATTGCCGTGGGTTTCTGGTTTTGCATGGTCGGCTGATGTGGGGCATGGCAACGCTGGCGTTTCGAGTCCGCATCGGATTGAGGTAGATGATCACGACCTGCACATTACTTTTTTTAGCCGCCAACCCATTTCGCCCTCTACCGCCATGCACATTCATCTGCTGGTGCAATTGCTCGGCCACTTTTATCAATCAAAAAAACGCGAACAACGCCTGCGTGAATTTGCCCGCTTGCAAGCTATTTATGAAACCGGTTCGCGCTTGACGCATGATCTGAAAAATATGCTGCAATCGTTACTGTCGCTTACCTCGGTAGCGCAGCATCAGGGGGAGAAAGCGCAGCCCGTGTTGCAACGTCAACTGCCCGTATTAACGCAGCGCATTGAGTTGATTTTGAGCAAATTAAAAGCGCCAGAATTAGAAAATGATGCGGCAGTATTACCGTTGGCAATGTGGTGGGATAGCCTCAAACAGCGCCATCGGCACGCCCACCTGATATGGCAAGAGGACCCACTCAATACCGACGTTGACATCCCTGCCGCGCTTTTTGATTGCGTCGCAGACAACCTCATCGACAATGCTTATAACAAACGCTTGCGCGAACCTGAGCTACAAGTCAGCATCAAGCTTTGCGCGATGCCACTCAGTCTAAGTATTTCTGATACCGGCAGCGCCATTCCTGCGGGGGTGGCCGCGCAACTACTCGATACGATTGTGCCTTCTGAAGACGGCCTAGGCGTGGGTTTATTCCAAGCGGCGCGTTGGGCAAAGCAGATGGGGTATCGCTTAACGCTGACGCACAACAAAGCAGGTGATGTGCGCTTTGAACTGAAGCGTCACTGAGTTATTAGAGTTCCTCGCGAAACGCAAACCCCCTCCAACTCCCCCTTGTCAAGGGGAGGGCGCAATCGGCTCCTCCCCTGACAAGGGGGAGTTGGGAGGGGTTTGAGCCTTTGTAGATATCAATGCTGGGATCGCTACGCCCCCCAACCTCCCAAATATTTCCTTGCTCCAAAAACAGCCGAATTCCCTTTTTCCTTGGGTATAATCTCTGCCATGAATAAACAGCTCTCCGCCGCACCTCACGCACTTGATCTCGCGCGTAAAGTTTTAAGCATTGAAGCGGATGCACTGCAAGCTTTAGTGCAACGTATCGACGATACCTTTTTACAGGCGCTCAACATTATTCTTTCCTGCGAAGGAAGGGTGATTGTGAGCGGCATGGGCAAGTCAGGCCACATTGCCCGCAAGATTGCTGCCACCATGTCTAGCACGGGCACACCCGCTTATTTCGTGCACCCCGGCGAAGCCAGCCACGGCGACCTCGGCATGATTACCGCTCAAGACGTATTCATCGGCATTTCTTATTCGGGCGAAAGCGAAGAGTTGCTCACCATCGTGCCGGTGATTAAACGCCAAGGCGCAAAGCTGATTACCCTCACTGGCAACCCCAAATCTAGCCTTGCACTGGTGGCCGATGCGCACCTCAATGGTTATGTGGCGCAAGAAGCCTGCCCAATGGGTTTGGCGCCAACCGCCAGCACCACCGCTGCATTAGCGCTGGGCGATGCACTCGCGGTGGCACTGCTCGACGCCAAAGGTTTTGGCGAAGAAGATTTTGCGCGCTCGCACCCCGGCGGTAGTTTGGGGCGCCGTCTGCTCACTCATGTGCGCGACGTGATGCACGCCGATACAGAAATTCCTTCCGTGCTACACAACGCAACACTAGCGGATGCGGTACTCGAAATATCGCGTAAGGGTTTAGGCATGACAGCCATCGTTGATGATGCACAAAAAGTAATTGGTATTTATACCGATGGCGATTTGCGTCGCACGCTGGAGAAGCGTTTAGATTTCAGCGCCACGCCAGTGGGTACGGTGATGTCGCGCAACCCACGTTGCATCACCGCTGACGCGCTGGCCGTAGAGGCCGTGCAAATGATGGAGCAATATCGCATCAGCCAAATGCTGGTGGTGGATGCTGAACATCGTTTGGTTGGCGCTTTGAATATGTTTGACTTGCTACGTGCGAAAGTAATTTAGTGATCAATCCAAATAGTTCATTTCATTGTAGGTCGGACTTCAGTCCGACATGTCGGGTTGAAACCCGACCTACAGCACGACATATCCGCCTCCGTGCTCATAAAACTAGGGATATATAACTATGATCGAAAAAATTAAACCTATCCGCCTCATCGCCTTTGACGTGGATGGCATCATGACTGATGGTGGGCTGTATCTGACTGACTCTGGTGAAGAGTTCAAACGCTTTCACTCGCTCGATGGTCACGGCCTAAAAATGCTTAAAGCCTCTGGTGTGGAATTAGCCATCATCACTGGCCGCACTTCTCGCTGCGTCGAAATGCGCGCACAAAATCTCGGCATCACTCACGTGTACCAAGGCATTCACAAAAAATGGGATGCGATGCAAGACTTGCTGAATAAATTACAACTAGCGCCTGACGTCGCTGCCTTTATGGGTGACGATGTGGTGGACTTACCCGCCATGCGCCGCGTGGGCTTTTCGATCACGGTGCCCAAAGCGCCGCCTATCGTGCATCAATACGCGAACTACACCACCAAACACGAGGGGGGTAATGGCGCAGTACGCGAAGTATGCGAATTAATTATGTCTGCTCAAGGCACACTCAGTGCGCAATTGGCCCCTTACCTCGGCGATGACTAACCGTACTTTTCTGGAGCGCCTGCGCTCTTGGTCGCCGTTGATTCCGCCACTGTTGCTGCTTGCCGGAACTTACTGGCTCAATCTGCAAGTGCAGCCGATCTCGGCTAAATCAGATAGCAATACGCGTCACGACATCGACTACTCAGTACACAATCTTTCCTCTGTCACCTTAGATGTAACGGGTAAGCCACGCCATCTGCTCACTACGACTGACATGTGGCATTACCCTGACGATGACACCACACATCTACAATCTCCCAATTTAGTTAGCTTAGCTAAAGACCGTGCACCCATCGTAATGACGGCTGATATTGGCAGAGTCTCCAGTCACGGCGAAGAGGTTTTTCTCTACGACAACGTAAAAGTGACACGCCTCGCCAATGACGAGCAGGGCAATATGGAATTCACCAGCGACTATTTGCGCGTTGTGCCCGATAAAGATCAAGCAGATACCGATCGCCCCGTGACCATGAT
>JAUYFR010000280.1 GCA_030690855.1 Gallionellaceae bacterium | reverse complement strand
ACAGAATTGACCATCGCTGTATGGCCGTGGCTGATGGCGATGCTTGGCTTCTTGTTGTTAGTCACTTATTGGCCAGGTTTGTCGCTGTGGTTGCCAAGACTCTTGGGCATGATTTAGCGATTCAAAAATGAGATAAGGTAGTCGTAAAACTTTGGCGCTATGTGTTGTTTTGCATGGCGTAAATCCTTGATTTGATCGTGGTAGGCCTTGCGACAGAGCAGTCAAACCCTGATAGAATCGCGCCCTCAGAAATTTCTGAAATTACTATATTTAATTGGAGAGAAGCATGGCTGTTGAACGTACCCTTTCAATCATCAAACCCGATGCAGTTGCAAAAAATGTAATCGGTCAAATTTATTCACGTTTTGAAAATGCAGGCCTGAAGGTTGTAGCTGCTCGTATGGTGCAGTTGTCTCGTGCTGAAGCAGAAGGTTTTTACGCTGTACATAAAGCACGCCCATTCTTCAACGACTTAGTTACTTTCATGATCTCCGGCCCAGTGATGATCCAAGCGCTGGAAGGCGAGGGCGCAATTCTGAAAAATCGTGACTTGATGGGTGCGACCAATCCTAAAGAAGCGGCTAAAGGCACAATTCGTGCTGACTTCGCTGATAGCATTGATGCGAACGCGGTGCATGGTTCTGATGCTGCTGAAACAGCGGCTGTTGAAATTGCTTATTTCTTCCCAGCATTGAACGTTTACTCACGTTAATCAATCGTTGATGAAGCAAAACCTCCTCGACTTTGATGCCCAGCAATTAACGGCTTGGTTCGCGGAACAAGGTGAAAAACCTTTCCGCGCTAAACAAGTGTTGCGCTGGATACACAAAGCAGGGGAGTCCGATTTCGATGCGATGAGCGATTTAGCAATATCACTCCGCGAAAAATTAAAACAAATCGCCTGCGTGCAAGTTCCTAAAGTGATGCGTGAAGAAACCGCATCCGATGGCACTTGCAAGTGGCTCCTTGATGTAGGCACCGGCAATGCGGTTGAAACGGTGTTTATTCCTGAAGAATCTCGTGGCACCTTATGCGTTTCAACACAGGCTGGATGCGCATTAGATTGTTCGTTTTGCTCCACTGGTAAACAAGGTTTTAATCGCAATCTTTCTACCGCAGAAATTATTGGTCAAGTGTGGTGGGCTAATAACCAACTCGGTAAAAACGCAGAAGGCAATTGGCCAATCACCAACGTGGTTTTGATGGGTATGGGCGAGCCGCTATTAAATTTTGATAGTACCGTGAGCGCACTGCGCCTGATGTTAGATGATAACGCTTACGGTTTATCGCGCCGCCGTGTAACGGTTTCAACCTCAGGGATTGTTCCTGCAATGGATCGCTTGCGCGATGTTTGCCCCGTTGCATTAGCAGTCTCACTTCATGCGCCAAACGATAAGTTGCGTGATGTACTTGTGCCAGTCAATAAAAAATATCCTTTGCGCGAATTAATGGCAGCCTGTCAGCGCTATCTCGAAAAAGCGCCGCGTGATTTTGTGACATTCGAATATGTCATGCTGGCGGGGGTAAATGACAGCGTGCAACAGGCTCAGGAGTTGATTGAATTGGTGCGCGACGTACCCTGCAAATTTAACTTGATTCCTTTTAACCCATTTCCACAAGCGCCCTATAAGCGTTCAGACATGCAGGCAGTGCAACGTTTTCGTGATGTGTTGATGCAAGCGGATATTGTGACGACGATTCGCAAAGTGCGTGGAGATGATATCGCTGCAGCCTGCGGTCAGTTGGCTGGACAGGTGCAAGACAAAACAAAAAGAACCCATCAGATAAAAGTAAATTTGCGAAGCGATCGTTTGTCTTCTCTCATGCACGCGGGAGGGGATTGAGGTGAGGGAAACGTGCATGGAAAATAATTTAGCCAAGGGCGCTTGTTTAAGCCCGTTGGTAGAGGTGACGCAATGAAGTTGTTTATGATTTTTCTACTTACGGTCGGAGTAGTAGGCTGTGCTTCACAAGGTGGAGGTTCCGCCGGAACGCCAGCTCAATCGATTTCTCGTTCACAGCAGATTGCTAAGATACACACTGAATTGGCTGCCTCTTATTTTGAGCGAGGGCAATTCGACATCGCGCTACAAGAAATAGATGTGGCTCTGAAATCTGAATCGAGTTACGCACCTGCTTTTAATGTGCGCGGCTTGATTCGTATGGCTTTGCGTGAGGATCAGCAAGCGGACGAAGACTTTCGACGTAGCCTGCAAATAGATAGTGCCGACTCAAGCGCGCACAACAACTATGGCTGGTTTTTGTGCCAACGTGGACGTGAGAGCGAAGCCGTTGCAGAGTTTCTCGCTGCGGTAAAAAATCCACTTTATACAACGCCAGAAAAGGCTTACGTTAATGCAGGGATTTGTGCCAAAAAAATCAATAAATTTAAAGAAGCAGAAGAATATTTGCAGCGTGCTTTAGTGCGCCAACCTGGTTTCCCCGATGCTTTGTATGGCATGGCTGATTTGAGTTTCGCCACGCGGGATTACGCAGGCGCAAAATCATACTTCTTACGTTTTTTACAAAAACAGACTGAATTAAGTGCAGAAAATTTGTGGTTGGCAGTGCGTATCGAACGCAAAGTGGGCGATCGAAACTCTGAAGAAAGTTATGCACTGCAATTACGCAAACGTTATCCCGATGCTCGAGAAACTCAGTTGCTATTGAAAGGTGAATGATGGATACAAACTCAGAAAATGATGCAGTAGAAAAAAAGCCTGAAGTGTTGCCAGAAACTTTGCCACCCGTGAGCGTGGGTAGGCAATTAAGCGAGGCGAGGACTAAGCAGGGTCTGAGTATTGCTGATGTGGCCGCGAGTATTAAATTTGCCCCACGACAGGTGATTGCGTTAGAGGCGGATGATTTTAGTCAACTGCCAGAGTTGGCCTTCGTGCGTGGTTTTGTGCGTAGCTATGCACGCCTACTCCATTTAGATGAAGTTGCGCTATTGAGTACTTTGCCTTCCGCGCATAAGCAATTAGAAGACCCTAAAGAAGGGCTAGCCGATGTTCCACTTTCAGCCTCACAAGCAACACGAAAAATTAATTTATTTTGGTTGTTCGCCTCTTTGGGTATAGCGGTTTTACTCGGTCTAGGTATTTGGTTGTTTGAAGAAAAGCCAGTCGAGAAAAAAATTGTAGAAGACCCAATAGCCCTCGTTCCAATAGAGATCGTTCCAGTAGTTCCAGCGGTTTCTGCTGTGGCAGCCGTTAGTCAAGTGGTGGCAGCTGCGCCGATTGCTTTACCCTTGCCTGTGAATGAAAAAATTCTTCCACAGCCCGTTGTTGTAGTACCTCCGATTAAACTACCCGTGCTGGCTGCTTCAGCAGTGCCTGTTGTTAAGCTCTTGCCACCAGTGGTTGTCACGCCAGTTATTAAATTGCCGCTTGCTGTATCAGCGGTGCCTGTCGCAAAACCTTTGCCGCCGGTAGTTGCGCTGCCTCAGGTTAAGCCTGTTGTACCGCCGGTAAAGGACGAAAAACCAGCACAGGCCGCAACAGGGGTAGGGCAAATTCGTCTCGTGTTTGCGGTGGATTCATGGGTGTTTATTACCGATAAATACGGCAAAACAATTCACAAACAAACGAACCCAGCAGGCACTGAACAAGTCATTACCGGTCGCCCACCCTACAATGTAACCATTGCTAACGCCAAAAACGTGCACTTGTACTACGAAGGCGAACAGGTTGATTTAAAAGACTTTACTGAAATATCTGTTGCCCGTTTGATTTTGGAGTAACGCATGAGTCATTCGCCTATTTTGCGTCGTAACACGCAGGTCGTTCAAGTTGGCAACATTTCGATTGGTGGTAGCTCTCCTATCGTGGTGCAGTCGATGACCAATACTGATACTGAGGATGCGGAAGGTACCGCGCGTCAAGTTTTTGAATTGGCAAAGGCCGGCTCTGAGTTGGTGCGCATCACCGTCAACACCACAGAAGCTGCAGCACAAGTGCCGCGCATCCGTAAGATGCTCGACGACATGGGTTGTGACGTACCGCTGATTGGCGACTTTCACTACAACGGCCATCGCCTGCTCACCGAGTTCCCCGAATGCGCGCAAGCGCTAGCAAAATATCGGATTAATCCAGGTAATGTGGGCAAAAACCGCAAGGGCGAAGATCAATTCGCCATGATGATTGGCGTCGCCAAACAATACGGCAAGCCGGTACGCATTGGCGTTAATTGGGGTAGTCTCGACCAAGACCTCGTCGTGCGTATGATGGACGCCAACGCCAAACTGCCCCAGCCTAAAGACGTTGCCGAAGTGACACGCGAAGCACTGATTGTGTCTGCATTGGAGGCAGCGAAACGTGCGGAAGAGTTGGGTTTGTCCCATGACCAAATTGTGCTGTCGTGCAAAGTGAGCGAAGTACAAGACCTCATCGCGGTGTACCGCGAACTGACTACGCGTAGCGATTACCCGCTGCATCTGGGGTTGACCGAAGCAGGCATGGGCTCTAAAGGTATTGTCGCTTCAACGGCTGCCTTGTCTGTGCTTTTGCAGCAGGGTATTGGCGACACCATTCGTGTGTCACTCACGCCTGAACCGGGTGGCGACCGTACGCAAGAAGTTGTCGTGGCACAAGAAATTTTGCAAACCATGGGCTTACGTGCTTTCGCGCCGATGGTTACCGCTTGTCCGGGTTGCGGTCGAACCACCAGTACCGTTTTTCAAGAGCTAGCGCAAAACATTCAAACTTACTTGCGGGCGCAAATGCCAACATGGCGAGAGCAGTTTGTGGGTGTCGAAGAAATGAGAGTCGCGGTGATGGGCTGTATTGTGAATGGCCCCGGTGAAAGCAAGCTCGCCAACATTGGCATCAGCCTACCCGGCACAGGCGAAAGTCCTTCCGCTCCGGTGTATGTGGACGGTGAAAAAACCGTCACCCTGCGCGGCGACAACATCGCGGATGAATTTACCCAGATCGTGAATGATTATGTGACGAGTAAATACGCAAAACGTGCATCCAGTGATAAACCAGCCAAGCGGATTGAGATTAAGGCTGTTTAATATTTCACAATAAAATCAAATAGTTATGTGTATTTTTTGGTTTTACAGAATGAAATGAAGCCTAACGTTTTCCTTGAAGCTATCAATATGACAAAGAGGCAACGTCGGCTTTGCTTACAGCGTGAATTCGTCGCGGTCAGTTAACAAGCAATTCGTTCAGACTTCGACTCCGAAGTCCTTCTTCCAGAATTTCAGTATGGGCATATTTTCAAGTTTTCACTTTTCTGCCGCCCTTTCTCCAGCTCATCGACAAAAGCAGGTCTCTTGGTAATCTTGCATTCACATATTTATACAATAACTTTCATATAGCCTTCATATAAATCCATCATCATGGGGGTGGTATTTCAGGCCTCAAGAATTTCTCTTTATTTATGACGAGTAATTATTGTCGAGGTCAGTAATAACCGATCACATCACAGATAGGGAGACGCCATGGATATCATCGCTAGTAGAGCATTGCGCATCAACGTCACTGAATTAAGCAACACTGCCACGATATATTTGAACGGACATTTTGATTTCGAATCCCATCGCGAATTTAAATCCGATTACAAGGGCCATCTATACAATTCGAAGATCAGCAACATCGTGATCAATCTCGCAGAAGTTAAATATTTGGATAGTTCTGCCTTGGGGATGCTGTTGGTGCTGCGCGACCACGTACAGGCTGCAAACAAATCGTTAATCTTGTCTAGACCGAGTCCAATTACCGAACGGACTTTAGATATCGCAAGCTTTTACTAGATGTTTACCATCAATTGATAAATTGTTTTTGGGCCGTCAGGGGTGTTCCCATTTTGCCGACAAATCTACTGATCGTAATTAAGATATGAAAATTCTTCTTGCGTTGACTGATGCTGCCAGCCTTGAAACGATAGGTGACCTATTGCTTTCGCAAGGTCACGAATTCAACTCAGTGGACGATGGTAATGAGCTAGTGGAAGCCATGCGGGAAAATCCGGATATGGTGATCATGGATGCCAATCTGCCGGGCATTAGCGGGTACGACTGTTGTCGGCTCATCAAGCACGATGACAAGAACAGACTCAAACCGGTCGTTTTGCTGATGCCTACGCAGGAATTGGCTGCATGGGCGCGTTTTTCAGAATGCGGGGCGGATGATTTCATCGAGCTTCCTCTCAAACCTCACGTGGTCAAGGCCAAGATAAAGCTACTCCTGCGAATCAATGAGCTATATCAGCGCTTAGATGCCAGTCATCGCAGTGCAGAGCAAGAAATACGGATTGCCAAGCACATGTTCGATTCCATCACCAAGAGACAGCCACAAGTGGTCGACTTTATGGACTACTGGGGCCTGTCTGCGGGAAATTTTTGCGGCGATCTATTTATTTTTGAACGAACGCATGAAAATCATTTGCATATATTTATGGGTGACTTCACCGGGCACGGGCTGGCTGCTGCGATAGGTGCATTACCTGTTTCGGATATCTTCTTTGCAATGACGCGCAACGGTTTCGGGATTGAGCGGATCGTCGCTGAAATAAATCGCAAGTTATACGACTTCATGCCTACCGGAAAATTTTGCTCGGCCATGGTTCTACGTCTGGATGCCGACAACTCCAAGCTGGAAATATGGAATGGCGGATTACCCCCCGCGCTATTGGTGGATAGCCAATGTAAGATCGTCAGTCAATGCGAGTCGTTTCATTTGCCACTCGGTATTGCTGAGCCGAGCGATTTCCAATCGCAGACACAGAAATTCGAATTGTCCGGCATTCAGTCCATCGTTATTTGTAGCGACGGTTTGATTGAAGCCAGAAATTCACTCGGCGAGGAATTCGGAGAAGACAGGCTGGTTCAGGTGATTGCCCGTCAACTCAAGGAGCGAAATGTATTCAACAAGATCAAATTAAACACTCTCTCATTTCTCGAAGGATTGGAGCCGCATGATGATATTTCGCTTGCGGTGATCAACATCAATTAGGAATAGACATGGGAAAGCGAAACGACGAAATACTTTCATTGCTTGACTCTCTCAAGCACAAGACTAATGAGCTGCTGGCCAACCAGATGCTCTACAACGAGATGGTGGATAACAACGTCGACGGCCTACTCGTTGTAGATAACAAGGGCATCATCCGTTTTGCCAACAAGATGGCAGCCAAGATGTTCAATTGCAAAAAAACG
The DNA here is from genome assembly GCA_030690855.1 of Gallionellaceae bacterium. Classification (GTDB taxonomy): domain Bacteria; phylum Pseudomonadota; class Gammaproteobacteria; order Burkholderiales; family Gallionellaceae; genus PALSA-1006. Next base: position 12 of record JAUYFR010000280.1, on the reverse strand, counting down.
AAAAAACTGGAA
>JAUYFR010000214.1 GCA_030690855.1 Gallionellaceae bacterium | reverse complement strand
ATTTTGAGTCCAGCGCGTCTACCAATTCCGCCATCCCGGCTTGCGAAGAGGGCGAATTATCCATGAAACACCCCTCCTCATCAACTACAATGCGCGTTTTTTTGTTGGCACGCATTTTTGACTTATGTTGACTAAGGATTTTGAATTCGATTTGCCTGAGTGTTTGATCGCACAGTATCCAACCGCGCAGCGTGGGGCGAGCCGCTTGTTGCAGATGAGTAAGGCGGGTTTAAAGGATGGTCAGTTTGGCGATCTGCTTTCTCTTGTAAGAGAAAGTGACGTGCTGGTTTTGAACGATACGCGGGTATTAAAAGCGCGGCTGTTTGGTGAAAAAGAGAGTGGTGGCAAAGTTGAGGTATTGGTTGAACGTGTTTTGGGTGAGCATGAAGTTTTAGCTCAGGTGCGGGCGAGCAAAACACCTAAGGTTGGCAGTAAATTTTGCTTAGCAGAGAAAGTAAATGTCAGCGTATTGGGACGTGAAGGCGAATTTTTTCATTTACGTTTTGATGATAACGGGTCTGTAACTTCCTTGTTGGAGCAGCATGGTCACTTGCCGTTGCCTCCTTATATTACTCACGTTGCTGGCGATGAAGATGAGGCTCGTTATCAAACTGTGTTTGCACGCGAATTAGGCGCGGTCGCCGCGCCGACAGCGGGGCTACATTTTGATGATGAAATGCTCAATGCTTTGCGCGCGAAGGGAATCAATATTGCGTATGTCACTTTGCATGTAGGAGCGGGTACGTTTAAACCAGTGCGAGCTGAGGAAATTTCCGAGCATGTGATGCATAGTGAACGCTACTCGATTCCGCAATCTACGGTTGAGGCGATTCGTGAGGCAAAGGCTAAGGGTGGGCGAGTGATCGCGGTGGGCACAACGAGTTTACGTGCTTTGGAAAGTGCCGCAGTGAGTGGGGCGTTGCATGCGGGTTCAGGTGAAACGCAAATTTTTATTACGCCGGGCTATCGTTTTAATGTAGTGGAAGTGCTACTGACCAATTTTCATTTGTCGCGCTCAACTTTGCTTATGCTGGTTAGCGCTTTCGGTGGAGTTGAAAAAATTCGAGCGGCCTATCGTCATGCCGTTGAGCAAAAATATCGTTTCTTCAGCTATGGGGATGCGATGCTGATTGAAAGAGAACAATGAAATTTACATTACACAATACGTCAGGCATGGCGCGGCGCGGCACACTTGACTTAGCGCACGGCAAACTTGAAACGCCTGCATTTATGCCCGTGGGTACTTATGGCACAGTCAAAGCGATGTCGCCGTTAGAGTTGAAAGGCATGGGGGCGCAAATTGTGCTCGGCAATACTTTTCACTTGTGGCTGCGCCCAGGGCTGGAAGTGATCGAGGCGCATGGCGGCTTGCATCGCTTTATGGCTTGGGATGGCCCTATCCTTACCGACTCAGGTGGCTTTCAGGTTTTTAGTCTTGGTGCTTTACGCAAAATTACTGGCGGGGGTGTGGAGTTTAGATCGCCAGTGAACGGCGATAAATGCTTTTTGTCGCCAGAGGAATCAATGCGTATTCAGCGTGTACTGAACTCTGACATCGTGATGATTTTTGATGAGTGTACGCCTCATCCTGCCGATGAACAGGTGGCGGGTGTGTCGATGCGACTTTCTTTAAGCTGGGCAGAGCGTTCTAAAAAAGCGCATGAAGGGAATTCAAACGCGCTGTTTGGGATTGTGCAAGGTGGCATGCATGAGCATCTGCGCGATGAATCTTTGGCCGAGCTAAAAAATATCGACTTCGATGGTTTTGCCATTGGTGGTCTTTCAGTGGGCGAACCTAAAGAAGACATGTTGCGCATTCTCAAGCATACGGCGCCGCAACTGCCAGATGATAAGCCCCGCTATTTAATGGGTGTAGGTACACCAGAAGATTTGGTTGAAGCGGTCAGCAACGGAATTGATATGTTTGACTGTGTGATGCCGACACGCAATGCACGTAACGGCCATTTGTTTACGCGTTTTGGTGATGTGCGCATTAAGAATGCTCAGTATCGACTAGATACAAAACCACTCGATGAGCGTTGTACTTGTTATACCTGCCGCAACTTTACCCGCGCTTATTTACACCATTTACATCGCCTCAATGAAATCCTTGGCGCACGCTTGAATTCCATTCATAACTTGCATTACTACCAAGAGTTAATGGCAGATATGCGAGCAGCGATTGAACAAGATAAATTTGCCGAGTTTGTAGAGGTTTTCAAGCGTGAGCGTGCAAGTTTGCCAGCGGCCTTGTCACAGTCTTCAAAGGGGTGATACGAATTCTGTTCAGTAACAAAATCATTTAGGGATGCGCTGATTCAGCATTTACGTTAACTTTTGAGGTGGCAATTTAGAGCTTTCAGCTAATACGACTCGATTTTTTCCAGTTCGTTTAGCCTGATACATCGCGTTATCTGCAGCATTCAGAATGGTTTCCTCGTTCTGTCCGTATAGGGGGTAAATCGCTGCGCCGATGCTAGCGCCAACATGGCAGTCGTTTCCACCGCAACTCATCGGGAGGCCTAGTTTCTGCAAAATGCTCATCCCAACTTTCGTGAGTCCTCAGCGAACAAGATGTGCATATTGAGGCCCGATTGAATTAGATGTTTGCGTGGCGGTTGCGCAGAGTTTAACAAAAAACTAAATGCAGATACCGTCTCTAGCACAGGGATAACATGGAGGCGTAAAAACGGCTTCTCCCTACGGTATAATCCGCGCCGTTATGCAGATACTTCGTGGACTTCATTCCCCAGACAACCAGCCTGTTGCACTCACCATCGGAAATTTCGATGGTGTGCATCTTGGGCATCAGGCTTTGCTTGGACAATTGCAGCGCGCCGCAAGCGAGCGCAAACTGGAAACAGCAGCCATTGTTTTTGAGCCTCATCCCCGTGAATTTTTTACGCCGCATCAAGCCCCTGCGCGTCTCACTAATTTGCGTGAAAAGCTAGAGCGTTTCTCGGCTCAGGGATTAAATCGAGTTTATGTTTGTCGCTTTGATGAAAAATTGGCGCGCACCAGTGCGACCGATTTTATTGATGCGCTCTACCAAAAATTAAAAGCAAAATATGTATTGATCGGCGATGACTTTCGTTTCGGCAACGCACGAGGGGGCGATTTTGCACTGATGGAAAAAATGGGTGCGCAACAGGAGGTCACTGTGCAGTCGATGAATAGCGTGTTGCAAGACGGCGTACGTGTTTCTAGCACTGCGGTGCGTATGGTATTGAGTGAAGGTAATTTACGTTTGGCGCAACGCTATCTTGGGCGTCACTACAGTATCAGCGGCCATGTTGAGCATGGCGAAAAGTTGGGTCGTAAAATTGGCTACCCTACGGCGAATATTCAACTCAAACATAACGTGCCAGCGCTGTCCGGCATTTTTGTGGTGCGAGTCAGTATTGAAAGTGGCGAGATGATTGAGGGAGTTGCGAGTCTTGGTGTGCGGCCAACAGTAGCTTCAAATGGCAAGCCAGTATTAGAGGTTTATCTATTTGATTTTGAACAAGAGATTTATGGCAAACATTTGCATGTAGATTTTTTGCACAAGCTACGTGATGAAATGAAGTTTGATGGTTTAGAAAATTTAACGAAACAAATTGCGCTCGATGTTGAGCAGGCAAAGGAATGGTTTATTAAAAATGGCAACTGATTATAAAGACACCCTCAATCTTCCCGATACCCCGTTCCCAATGCGTGGCGATCTCGCTAAGCGCGAACCGCAGATGTTAGCGCAGTGGCAGGCGAAGCAGCGCTACCAGCGCATTCGTGTCGCGAGTAAAGGCCGCAAAAAATTCGTGCTACATGACGGCCCGCCCTATGCCAACGGCGATATTCACATCGGCCATGCGGTCAACAAAATTCTCAAGGACATCATCGTTCGCGCAAAAACCCTCTCAGGTTTTGACGCGCCCTATGTGCCCGGATGGGATTGTCACGGCCTGCCCATCGAACATCAAATCGAAAAGAAACAGGGTCGAGGCATTGCAGCAGACAAGGTGCGAGCATTCTGTCGTGCCTACGCCGCAGAGCAG
>JAUYFR010000261.1 GCA_030690855.1 Gallionellaceae bacterium | reverse complement strand
TATATTTTTTATCTCTGGTAATAATGAAGCCGCTTACCATGTACTCGATACCCGCATCCAAAATAATTCGGGAGACATCTTCAATGCTGGTATTCCGATCAACAATGATAGGGTTTATATCCATTAACGAAGAGATTGGGGTTTTCCCTTTAAGCTCTTTCACATATTGCTTGCTAAAAAATTCGGTGAGCTCATGACGCAAAATAATTCCGACCGGCCTATCTTTATCGTTGACGATAGGTAGCGCAAATAGCTTTTTATTTTCGTGAAATAGATCGAGTACTTTGATACAACTGGTTAATTCATGCACCGATGGAACCACTCTAAGCAAGTGTTCTACTGAAGACGGTGCCTTGGCTGAATTTTCGTCTGACATGGGTTCGCAAGAGATTAAGTTGATGAAAATTAATTTCAGCACCAACTGGCAATTGAAATTAACAATAAAATCAATGTGGTGCAAGTCGCCTTCAATAGAGGCCCACTCGCACTGGCTTGCACTCTATAGCAAGAGTTTTTCAATTTTATTTCGGAAGTGTGACGCTATGCTGACAGCAAAACTATTTTAAGCACGCAGTGAGGGGGCTATAAATGCTCAGCCTTCAACTTGATTGAATAACCCGCAGATTACATCTACCTAGGCGTTGCGCCATTACCCGCATTACCGCAATTGCAAAACCTGGAATTTCATCGACCAAGTAGTTAAAACGCTTTCTATCAATCGACGCAAATCTACATGGTGTGATTGCCTTAACGGTGGCTGAACGAGGTGCATTTTCAATTACAGCGATCTCACCGACGAGTGCGCCCGGAACACATTTTTCCAGAACCATGCCGCCAATAAATATTTCAGCCTCACCATCCACAAGAACGTACATAACGTCGCCGTCATCGCCTTGGCAAAATAGCGTCTTGCCCGCACTCACTTCAACTAGGTCAGTGTCGTGTTTGAACAAATCAAAAAAAGGCATGATGGATGACCGAAAATTTGACGGGGCTAAAAATTATTTTTTAGCTTTTTTCTTGGCCGGTTTTTCGTTTTTTACAGGCTTGATGTCTTCAATTTTTACTTTTTGCTTTGATTCCACTTGCTTAGCCTTAGGTGCTTTTTTCACCTCTTTAGCCTGCTGGGCTTTAAGTTTGACCGCTTCTTTTTCACGAATGATCGCCATCATCTTGCGCCACTCTTGAAGTTGCTCGTCTTCAAGCTCTAGCTGAAACGCGAGAGCCTCTTCGTTATTGAGCTTGTCTTTTTCCAACCGACGAGGAAGCTTTCCGCTCATCCTCGACATCAAACGTTCTTTTTCTAATTTACTGAGTTTAGCCACTTTGGCTAGATATTCTGGTTTACAAATTTTAGGCATGGCTCAAATCCTCTATTAATTTATTTCAGGTAGTTAGGGTAAGCCTAGGCAAGAGCATGTGCAACTGTAATATTTATTGCTGATGTTTTTCAGCGCTAAGTAGAACAGTTTTAGCGGAGCCTCATCACTGGGGAATGAACCGCGGTTCTTGGTGATCTTGCGCAGACTCATGTTCCCCGACTCAACTGCGTTGGTGGTGTAAATTACTCTTCTGATTTCTGGTGGATAATCGAAGAACGGGATGATGCGTGCCCAGTTTCTCCGCCAGGATTGTTAAGCTTCATAGGCTCAATAAAGTGATCAGTTAAGCTTAACTATTTGCAAAAAAAACTATTTCGGCGCTGACTAATAAATAAAAACCAGCCCCCAATGCGATACTTTCTACTAGTGACTCGCTAAAGCTCTGGCCTCGCTCCCTTTCTATGACTAAATTTGACATCATAGCCAGCACACCCAACATCAAAATGAATAACATCAAGAATAAATAATTCGACTTGCTCATTAGCTCACCCTAGAAGGAATTACAAAATAGCCATAACGCTAATATTGAATTTTATTGAGTGAGCTTTACAATTTTATGTACGAAATATGCTAATTAATATTACGGTATTGGCTAGTGCGAATTAATCCGTGCTTTTACTGAACAATGGAAGCCTGTTGAAAAACAGGAATGCAAAATTTCCGACCTAAGCAGGAGCACCAAGCCATAAGCCTAGGCAAGAGCATGCGCAACTGTAATGCTCGTCGTGAATGAGCTCGACGATTTAATGAGATGCGGGCAAATTCAATGCGTGTAGCAAACGATGTGAAAATTCGGCTGGGGTCTTTGAAACGACCTCACTTGGTACGCCAAATTTTTCGGTTAATCGAATATTTCCTTCAAATCCGTAAGACACTACAAACGGGTGCATGCCTGAATTAACTGCTGCAAGATAATCACTATATTCGTCGCCACAAGCGTAAGCACACGCAGGGTTGATTGAAAATAACTGGCGGGCTATTTTCATGTAATCGCTCTTCTGCTCTTTAAGTGAAATACAAGAAAAATAATCTAGCCGATCAGTATCAATGCCATGACGCTGAAAAAGCTTCTTGAGCGTCTTTTCTGGTTCAATAGTTATGTTGCGCGTGATCAGTCCAACACGAATATTCGGCGTTTCAATCAAGGTGCGAAGTAATTGAGCCATGCCAGGAAAAAGTGTTGCCTCTGATCGGTAAACTTCTGTAAGCGTTTCAAGTAACTGCTTGCGATTTTGCTTGCCGAACTGACGTCTAAGATTGGTCGGAAATTCGCGTACTCCCCCCAAAAACTTAAACAGCTTTCTCCGCTTTTGAAAGCGATCCATGTCGCCAATATCCATGCCATGTTGAAGGAAGGCTTTTTCAATCGCGTGAAAGGCGTCAATCGTTGTCCCATCTGCGTCAAATATAACTAGCCTTTGTGAATCCGCGTATTTATTCATTAACTTGTTATCACAGCGCTTGGTTGATCCTGATAGCACTTTAATAAAATTGAATTACAAAAATATTACACGGATTATTGAGTTCAAAAAAATGGCATCCGCAAGGGATGCCATAAAAGGGAGGAGACACAATGAAGTATCAAGTTGCATATTACGGGGTATATGTTGCGGCAATATTAATCGCGCAACCTTTGTCGTTTTCAATAATAGTGCTGTGAGATTCAGCGCTATCGGCGGAAAACTGTGCCCACTCCTTCCACTTTATTTCTAGAGATGAGTGCTGGTACAAATAGCGAGCTGGGCAATAGCATTGCCCAGCTCGCTAAGGCTCGCTATTTGCTAGCTCGATTGATGAGGTATTGCGTGAGTAGTGGCACTGGGCGACCCGTCGCGCCTTTTTCTTTACCTGATTTCCAGGCGGTTCCGGCAATATCCAAATGCGCCCAACGATAATTTTTGGTAAAGCGAGCGAGGAAGCAAGCGGCAGTAATTGTGCCTCCCGCGCGTCCGCCGATGTTTTGCATATCGGCGAAATTGCTATCAAGCAACGGTTGGTAATCTTCCCACAGCGGCAGTTGCCAAGCGCGGTCGTGCGCCTGCTCACCGGCACTCAGCAATTCTTGCGCCAGCTTTTCCTCATTACTAAATAAGCCGCTAGCAATATGGCCCAGTGCAATGACACAGGCGCCAGTGAGTGTTGCAATATCGATCACAGTGTCAGGATTAAATTTAGCGGAGTAAGTCAGTGCGTCGCACAAAATGAGGCGGCCTTCAGCATCGGTGTTTAATATCTCGATTGTCTGCCCAGACATACTGGTGACGATATCACCAGGTTTGGTGGCGCGACCGGAGGGCATGTTTTCGCAAGTGGGAATGACGCCAACCACGTTGAGCTTTAATCCCATTTCGGCAATTGCCTGCATCACGCCAAACACACTGGCGGCGCCGCACATATCGTATTTCATTTCGTCCATCTCGGCGCCTGGCTTGAGCGAGATGCCGCCGCTGTCGAAGGTAATGCCTTTGCCCACCAACACAATGGGTTTCTGCTTTTTGTCAGCACCGTGGTATTCCATCGTAATCAGTTTGGCGGCTTGTTCGCTACCGCGCGTAACCGATAGAAATGAGCCCATGCCGAGCTTCTGCATGTCTTGCTCTTCAAGTACGGTGGTCTTGATGGATTTGTGCGCTTTGTCTAAAGCAAGCGCATTGGCGGCAAGGTAAGTTGGCGTACAAATATTGCCGGGCAAGTTACCGAGCGCCTTGGTGAGGCTCATGCCGCGTGCAATGGCGGCAGACTGGTCAACGATGTTTTTAAGTGTGGCGTTCGGCTTGTCAACTGATGCGAAGGTGATGTGCTTTAGCGTAGTTGGTTTTGAAGGCTTGCTCTTCAAATCATCCGCGCGGAAAGCCTGTTCAGCGGCAATGAAAATAGCTTGCTTAAGCACCCAAGTCGCATCTTTACCAGCGCCTTCGTCAGTCATAAAAAGTGCGGCATCTTTAGCGGGCGTGTTGTTAAGTGCAGTGAATGTCGCGCGCAGAATATCCAAACTCACTTTGTTGTTGATTTCGCTGGCTTTACCTAAACCAACCAGCAGCACGCGCTCAGCGGCGATGCCTGAAACTTTATGTAGCAACAGCGTCGTTGCAGCCTTGCCAGTCATGTCGCCACGTTTGATCGTGTCGCTCAACAACTGCGTAGAGACCTTGTCGAGTGCCTGTGCGGCAGTAGAAAGCTTACCTCCTTCAAATATGCCAACAACAACACAACCACTCTTCAGCTTCTCCGGGCTAGCTTGTTTTATGCTAAATTCCATCCTGTTCTCCTTATGTTTTCTCGTGCTGCGCACTATGCCCGATTATCCGCAATCCCACCAACAAAAGTCAAAACCATCGCGCGCTAATTTAAGCGGCGGTATTTTTTATCGCTCATTGGTCCGTGAGTTCGCCGTAACAGGTTCATTTGTGTTCGCAATTTTGCTGGGCATTATTGTGTTTACGCAACTGATTCGATTGCTAGGCGATTCGGTAAGTGGCTTGCTGGCTGTGGAGGGCGTGGCAGCGCTGGTCGGTTTTAGCGCACTTAATTATTTACCGATTTTGCTTTCGGTGAGCTTGTATCTTTCAGTTTTGCTGACGTTGACGCGCAGTTATCGTGATA
>JAUYFR010000260.1 GCA_030690855.1 Gallionellaceae bacterium | reverse complement strand
ACCCAACATGCCGCTTTCCATTCGCACCAGTGAACCCGCAGGATAAATCCCCACCCCTTTGATAAAGGCTTGCACCAGACTGGGATTGAAGTGCGTGCCGCCCCACTCAAATAATTTTTTCAACGCCTCTGTGGGCGGCATGCCTTTGTGATACACGCGAATTGAAGTAATTGCGTCATACACATCAACAATGGCGATCATTTGACCGTAAAGACTAATTTCCTCGCCCTTTAATTTCATTGGGTAGCCCGTGCCATCAAAGCGCTCATGGTGTTGCGCTGCAGCTTTAAATGCGATGTCACTTATTCCTGCGACCTCTTTGAGCACTTCCGCCGTATTTGCCGCATGATTTTTCATCACCACAAACTCTGCGTCGTCCAGCTTGCCTGGCTTGTTCAAAATACGGCCAGGAACTTTTGCTTTACCCACATCATGCAGCATACCGCCCAAGGCAATCTCTTTAATCTCTGCGCGCTGTAAATTTAGCACGCGGCCAAACGCCACGGCCAGAGCGGCTACCGACACCGAATGCTGAAAAGTGTATTCATCTCGCGTCTTCATTTGCGCCAATGGCAGCAGGGTAGAAGGCGAGCGAAACATAGACTCAAGAATACTATTCACCATTGGCTCGCATTCCGCTAGCTGAACTTGCTTGCCCATGCGCACATCTTGCATCATGTTTTGCATCATTTTGTTGGCATTGGCATACAGATTTTTGGCGGATTCGAACTCTTCAGCAGGCGTGCGTATTACAAGCAAGTTAGGCGCAAGAGAAGAAATCTCATTGACTGGCGGCACTGGCTCAATCGGAGCGACCTTAACAAGAGCTACATCAGCCCCCAACGTAGTATTGATTTCAATTTCCACAATACCGGAGGCGAGAAACTTGTTTAGGGTCGCCTCATCTGCAACAGTAAAGCACTGCCAAGCAAAGGGATGCGCCGGCCAAACAAGATTCAGATCGTTGACATACATGCCAACCTTCAATTGTTGCAGGGGGATTTTCTTAATCATGCGCGATCAAAAATACATATCTAATTGATTAGATTGAACTATCTTAGAAATAGGTCCGATGCAACTACTGCGCATCATGTATGAATTTTTGGCGTTTGAACATAGGCCAAACGGCCTAGTACGAGGTCGATATATAGATACTTTGACTGCTGATTAGCGCTGCCAGAAGCGAGGGGTAAATAAAATCAAAAAGGTAAAAATTTCCAAACGACCGATCAACATCGCTAAGGTGCAAATCCAAGTTTGAAAGTTTGACAGGCCTGCGTAGTTGCTTGCAGGGCCCACCGTACCCAAGCCCGGGCCGCAGTTATTGATCGAAGCTAATATTGCGGTTAGCCCAGAAATAAAATCCATCCCACTAATCAACAGCACAAAGGTCAGCGTGACGATGGTCATGAAATAAAGAAAGATGAAACCCAACACCGAAAATACGATGCTATTGGCAACGACTTGCCCGCCAATTTTCATCGGGTCTATAGCAGAAGGGTGCAGCAGTTTAAGAAATTCGCGGCCCGCCTGCTTAAACAACACCAAGGTGCGAATCATTTTAATACCACCTCCCGTCGAGCCGGCACTGGCGACGGTAGCGGTCAAAAACATCATCCACAAGGGCGCAAAAATCGGCCACTGCGCATAGTCCACACTGGCATAACCCGAGCTGGTTGCAATTGAAACCAAGTTAAAACTAGCATGACGCAGAGCAACCAGAAAGTCTGTATAAACGTTGTTCCACCACAGGAAAAATGCAATGCCAACACAGCTTCCCAGAATGATTACCATGGTAGGCAACACCTCTGGGTCAGCGCGATAAACAGAGAAATTTCTCGCACGAATAGCCATGAAGTGCGTTGCAAAATTAGCCACCGCAATCAACATAAAAACAATCAATACGAATTCAATTAAAGGTGAATTGAAATAGCCCACGCTGGCGTCGTGTGTGGAAAAACCACCTAATCCCATCGCTGAAAAAGAATGGCATACGGCATCAAGCCAATTCATCCCAGCCAATTTCAGCGAGACAACACACGCTGCTGTGATGCCCAAATACACCAGCCAAAGATTACGCGCCGTTTCGGCAATGCGCGGTGTAAGCGAGGAATCTTTCATCGGCCCAGGTGTTTCGGCTTTGAACAATTGCCGACCACCAATGCCCAACAACGGCAAAACTGCCACTGCCAACACAATAATACCCAAGCCCCCCAGCCAATTAAGTTCGTGGCGCCAAATATTAATGGCGGGTGGCAAATTATCGAGCCCGACCAACACCGTTGAGCCTGTCGTGGTTAGACCCGACATGGTTTCAAAATACGCATCGGTAAACGAGAGGCCATCAATGACTAACAATAAAGGCAAGGTGGCAAATGCTGGCATCGCCGTCCACATCCCCACTACCAGCAGATAACCATGTCGGATTGATAACTCGCCTTTATATCGACGCGTAAACATCCACATCAAAAATCCAAGCGATGCGGTCCAAATCATCGCCAATAAAAAGTCTATCAATACTGTGTGATCAGCATAAATAATTGCCGTAACGATGGGGATAAGATACGCCACGCTGAAAACAACGAGTAGCAGTCCTAGCGCATTAACAACGGTAAGAGCGCGTTTCATCTAAAAAAATCCGAGATTAACTTGAAACAATTTTTCTACTTTGCTGATCATTTTTTTATTAATCACAAACACAATCACGTGATCGTCAGCTTCAATCATTCGGTCATGATGCGCCATGATGACTTCGCCATCGCGCATGATCGCGCCGATAGTTGCACCTTTGGGTAAATCAATTTCATCAATGCGACGACCAACCACTTTTGAAGAATTGCGATCGCCGTGTGCCACCAGCTCCAATGCTTCGGCCGCACCGCGACGCAATGAGTGCACTGCTGCCACATCGCCTTGTCGCACATAAGCGAGCAACGAACCGATGGTGACGTGTGCCGGCGATAGTGCAATATCGATCTTGCCGCCTTGCACCAAGCCTACATAGGCACTGCGATTGATCAGCGAGATTACCTTACTCGCGCCGGCTTTTTTTGCCAACAGGGACGACATAATATTGTTCTCGTCGTCATTGGTGAGCGCGCAAAATACATCAACGTCACCGACACGTTCGGCATCTAATAAATTTTCATCGGTGCCATCTCCGTTCAGCACGAGGGTGTTGGTGAACTGGCCTGCCAATTCTTCGCAGGATTTTTTGTTATATTCAATTAGCTTCACTTGATAGTCATCTTCGAGTGACAGTGCCAAGCGTCGTCCAATATTGCCGCCACCCACAATCATGATGCGCTTGGCCGGCTTATCCATGCGGCGCAATTCTTTCATGATGCTACGAATATTTTCCGTCGCGGCGATGAAAAAAACCTCATCGCCATCTTCGATGATCGTATTTCCCTCTGGGATGATGGGTCGATCTTGGCGGAAAATCGCAGCAACGCGTGTATCAATATTTGGCATTTGCGTGCGCAAGAATTTAAGCTCACGCCCCACCAGCGGCCCACCCTCAAAGGCTTTAACCGCGACCAGCGAAACTTTGCCCTTTGCAAATTCCAGCACTTGCAATGCTTCTGGAAACTCAATCAGCTTACGGATGTAATCAGTTAGAATTTGTTCTGGGCAAATCGAGAAATCGACGCAAAAATTATCGCTTGAAAATATCTCAGGGTGAGCCAGATAATCAGAAGAGCGAATGCGCGCGATACGTGTTGGTGTATTAAATAAACTCGCGGCCAATTTGCAGGCCACCATGTTTACTTCGTCACTTTGCGTCACCGCGAGCAACATATCCGCATCCGCCAAACCCGCACGCTTTAGCACACTGGGATGCGAAGCGTTTCCCACCAAGGTGCGTAAATCTAAACGATTCTGTAAGGCATTTAATTTCGCGCCATCTGTATCGACAATGGTTATGTCGTTCGCTTCGCTGACCAAATTTTCAGCCACCGTTGAACCAACCTGCCCTGCTCCTAAAATCAAAATCTTCACTTCACACCTCTTATTGGTTTTGCTTCAACCATGTCTTCCAACTTTGAAATAACTCTGCATCGAGCGATGCAATGACCGAGCGGCTCCATACATCGCCCTGACTAAAATCATCATGATCTAAACTACAGGCATAACCACCCGCTTCTTGCAGCACTAACGAGCCTGCCGCGTAATCCCACAGCTTTTGGCCGCCATGCAAATAAACATCGTAGCGTCCCGTAGCGGTATAGCACCAATCTAAGGTGCTTGCGCCAA
>JAUYFR010000258.1 GCA_030690855.1 Gallionellaceae bacterium | reverse complement strand
CCGGTTTATCTTTACCTTTGACGCGTACCAAAACGAGTTCACGATACACAAAGTCAGGCGCAGCCTCCTTTGTCTTTTCACCCACCACAATGCCAACGCCATATTCTTTGGTAATGCCTTCCAAACGCGAAGCTAGATTCACCGCGTCGCCCATTACGGTGTAGGCCACACGCACCTCAGAACCCATGTTGCCTACGCTCACCATTCCAGTATTAATCCCTACGCCAATATGTATGGGCGGCCAGCCACGCTCTTTAAAGTGCGGCTGCAACGCCTCAAGGGCTTGCAGCATTTCTAGGCCAGCGACAATGGAGTGATGCGCATGATTTGTATCAGGTAGTGGTGCGCCCCAAAACGCCATGATGCAGTCGCCCATATATTTGTCGATGGTGCCACGATGTTTGTAAACAACGCGCGACAGCGGTGTTAAAAACTCATTCATCAGCAATGAGAGTTCTTTGGGATCAAGTCCTTCTGAAATAGTGGTGAAACCACGCACGTCGGAGAACAGCGTGGTCATCACACGCCCCTCTCCTTCCATCGATACACTCTCTGGACGCTCGCTCATTTCACTCACCACTTCTTTCGGTACATACTGTCCGAACAGATTAGTGATCTGCCGTTTAGTGCGCGATTCCACAAAATATCCGTAAGACATATTGAGCGCAAAAAGGGTAACGATCATCATTAAGCCGCCACCCACCGGTAGCGCCACATTGCCGTACTGCCAAACGGCGCCGTTAATCACCACGGTTGCAATCAGCAGCGACAAAGTCGCCAAGGTATTCTGCAGCGGGTTCAACAATGGCAACAGGAAGGCCAAGGACGCCCCTACAAGTAAAATAAGTAAAACCTCTACGCCAAGCACATAAGGGGGATTAGATTTAATCGATTGACTGAGAATGCCGCTAATCATGTTGGCGTGAATTTCAACTCCGGGAAATACTTCATCTACAGGCGTTGCACGCAAATCCAACAAACCAGGCGCGGTGGTTCCAATCAAAATAATTTTATTACTTAAGTCATTTAACGCGACGCGCTCATTTAAAACATCTGTCACAGAAATATATTTGAAAGTATTACGCCCGCCACGATACGGCACCAGCGCATCCACTTTTGCATCCACAGGAATCGTCAACTTACCCTGTGAAGTAGCGAGTTCCAGCCACTCTAATCCAGCATAATCTTTTGCATTAGCGCCCTCACCATAGCCCGGAATTAATTGAGGTGAGCCAAAAATGGCTCGCACTACAGCCAACGATAAGGACTCGTAATAAGCACCTCCGTATTCCACGACCATCGGAACGCGTCGAACAATGCCATCGAAATCAATTGCGGGGTTGAAGTGCCCTGCTGAGGCAGCACTTGCTTGAAATTCAGCAAGATTGGCGCCATAGCCTTCCCATTTTGAAAAATTAATGGCACGGCCTTTGAATAAACCTGCATCAAATACTGGCACAGGCAAAACGCCCGACACATCTTTGGTTGAATTGAAGTAATACCCCAAAACAATATTCCTCTGTTTCATCTTATTGACGAACAGATTGTCATATTCAAGTTGCGGTTTAATCTGTGACAAAACGGACTGAAATTGGGCTACATCTTTGAGCTGATTTTTGCCTAGCTCCTGTAAAACTTTAAGACCTGAGCTACTGTCTCTTTCTGCAAACACCACGTCAAAGCCCACCACTGCGATATGGTATTTATCGAATAACTTATCCATCAACGTAGCCAGCTTGTCACGCCCCCAAGGCCAACGCCCTTCTTCCTTTAAACTCTTTTCATCAATATCTAAGATAACGATACGATCATCCCCCCCTCGCGGCAAGGTAAGACGCAAGCGCGTGTCATACAATTTTGCTTCCACAAAACTAACAAAGCCAAGCTGATAAAACTTGGCTGCGTTACCGAGGAACAGAAGGACGATTGCGAGGCCGAGTGCAATCAACAATGCATGCTTTTTCACTCAAACCTCGCCATAAGAATTAAAGAATTTTGATAGCTCAACGCGCTTAATCAAGCTTTAAAATAAAACTCCATTTTGACTCCCGCCAACTCAATGATGTCGTGATCATTAAGTTGATGCGGCTGCTCGCCAGTCGAAGCACCATTGACCATTGGAAATTTCGCACCCTCGACGTGAGTAATAAAGAAACCATGTGGACGCTTAGCTAACACTGCGACTTGAACACCAGGCTTACCTAAAGTCGTCAAACTCTTAACCAGCTCAAGCTCCTTGCCTGCATTTGGGCCATTCAAAATTTGCACCGCAGCAACCTGACTTACGACGGCCTGAACTGGCGCTACAGCAGCGGCCTCCACATCCTCACCCGCCACAAATTTCCCAGTAACATCTCCCACGCCGGCATTAGTCTGAGTGCGAGTAAAGTCACTCGCATCGACCCCTGCCTGGGCAGTTTTAACCGGCCGACTCAACACCATTGTTTTCTCAAAGTCAGCAGAAGGTACTTGCGTTGGCTGATCATTCAAATATTTCAGCTTATATTTTCCGATTTCAATAAGGTCATTGTTTTGCAGAAAGTGTTTTTTAGTTGCCGTTCCATTTACCGCAAGACCATTGGTACTTTCCAAATCCTCAAGAAAGGAATCA
>JAUYFR010000253.1 GCA_030690855.1 Gallionellaceae bacterium | reverse complement strand
TTGTTAAACATATCGTGAGCCGTCATCAAGGAACTTTGAACATCGAGAGCAAGCAAGGCGAGGGAAGCCTCTTTAGTATGGCCTTTCCTGCGAAACGACACTTAGCTGATGTTGACAGCTAGTGCGCGCATCGTTCTTGAGGGCGCTTTAGATTGAGGCAAAACTAATGCGCTCGAAGTCCGCACCCTGATCTACGCTAAAACCCATTTCGATCGTTTGAATATTGCCTTCTAGATAAGTGATCTCCGCGAGTTTATTGGCACTGAAAAAATCTCGCGGCACAATCAGGCTGGCGGGAATGTTGAGTGAGGGCATTTCCGGGAGCAACAGGGCAGCATTAGATTTTTCTGAAAGTGCCGTATTAATACCTTTGCCTTTAATGGAAAGCGCTTGTGCCACGCCGGGCAAATACTGGATGCCCATACGGAGTTGACCTTCATGCGTAACGGTTAACCAAGTAACTTTTCCTAGCATGAAGGCATTGGCATCACTCGGTTTGACGGCGACGATTTGGTGCACGCCAATTCGCTCGCCCTCTTTATCCTCGCGTAAAACTCTGGCACCTAAAATACTCTCATTTTCGATTTGCCAAGTTTCTAGCTCAACTCCAAACTGGGTAACGACATGACGATTAGTGTCTGACAGCACACGACCAAAGGTAGCAATTTGTTTGCGAGCTAAACTATCCGAATCGGCACCTTTCTTCGCTTGTTTGAATGGCTTTTGTGCAATGTGAGCATAGATGCCTTCAATGCTGAAACATAGCGCAGAAGTCTGGGCTACCGGGTGGCGTTCAATTTGGCGTTCCCCACTGGCCTCGCAGAAGTAGTGATGTAGCTTATTGAGAAAACTCAAGCAATCCAAGCTGCTACATTCTTTTCCGAGTTCGAGCTGCTGTGGCGATTGACCTTGTTGCAACAGAATGGTTTTTACGCGGAGCAATTTGCTCAGCGGCATCATCGCTAGATAGCGCATGCTGTCAGAGGGAGTGCTAACCATAATCGATTGCGCGCCTTGCGTGCCGCTAAGATCAACCGCTAATGGCGGAGCTTCATCTTTGCTCACGTTATATCGGCGATCAAGGGTGACAACATCGCTCCATTGTGTAAGCCATTTATCTAATAGTTGCAGTTGCCCGCGTGATAATTCTGCTGGGCGAGCTTGGCAGTTCAGCAACGTTTTTATATACACCGATTGGCATGAGGTCGGGTGTGTGGCGGCATGTAACTCATCGACAATGGGTAGCAGATGAAAGCCCTGCTCTTCGGCATAAGCAAAGAGTGAATGCAATTGATGCCAAAGCCCGCCGTGGAATTCGTAGCAACTCCGCAAGTGTTCAAAAATTTGCAGGCTGGTGTAGCGAAGGCAACGATGTGTGAGTAATGGGGCATATTCTGCAAGACGATTGTCGCCGGCAATATACGATTGTAGGCAACGCTGATAACCCGTGACGAGCGACTGCCACAATTCCACGATTGCCACGAGGATAGTCAATTCATCGTCGCTAAACGGCAGTTTTTTTGCGATGATTTTTTTTACGTAATCGCCTTGAATCACCACCACCGTTTCGCGCAAGGCTTCCAAAGTACGTAAGCGATCTGTGCCGGTCATGGGGAAACGATTGAGCTCGTCTAGCTCAGTACGCAACACACCGTGCGCGCGGTGAAGATTGGTGAGCTGTAGTTGCTGTAACCATGCCTCGCAACTTGCCTGATCTGTAAAGGCAGGTTTGGCGAGGTCGTCAGTGGGTTCTAGCGGCAAATCAAGCATAAGGGCGATTACAGTAATACGCGTTCGATGCCGCCATTGTTCGCTTTGTTGACATAGTCCGCAAGCCAGTTTTCGCCGAGCAGATGTTTTGCCATTTCCACCACGATGTAGTCTGTCTTGGTGTCCGCATCTTCATCGTAGCGTGACAAACCTTGCTGGCAGGCAGGGCACGAGGTAAGCACTTTTACTTTTCCAGTGAAACCATCCGCACGTAAGTTATTCGCGCCTTTGCGCATTTCCTCTTCTTTGCGGAAGCGCACTTGGGTGGCAATGGCGGGGTTGCTTAATGCCCACGTGCCAGACTCACCGCAGCAGCGGTCGTTGAGTTTAACTTCGCTATTCATCAGCGTGTTCACCACCTGTAGCGACTGATAGGTTTTCATCGGGGTGTGGCAAGGCTCGTGATACATGTAGCGCACGCCCGTCGTGCCTTCCAGTCTCACCCCTTTTTCGAGCAGATATTCGTGGATGTCGAGTAAGCGGCAACCTGGGAAAATCTTGTCGAACTGATATTTCAGCAATTGGTCCATGCACGTGCCACACGATACGATCACGGTTTTTATGTCGAGGTAGTTCAGCGTGTTGGCAACACGGTGGAATAGCACGCGATTATCGGTGGTGATCTGATTGCCTTTATCTTCATTGCCGGTGGCGGACTGGGGATAGCCGCAGCAGATGTAGCCGGGCGGCAGCACGGTCACTGCGCCGGTTTCGTAAAGCATGGCTTGAGTGGCTAAACCCACTTGGCCGAATAAGCGCTCCGAACCGCAGCCGGGGAAATAAAATACCGCTTCGGAATCTTCATTCGCTTTGTGCGGATCGCGAATGATCGGAATGATGGTGTCATCTTCAATATCAAGCAGCGCGCGCGACGTTTTTTTCGGCAAGCCACCCGGCATCGGCTTATTGAAGAAGTGAATGACTTGAGCTTTGAGAGGAGCGCCACCGACAGTCGCCGGTGGGTGTGCAACCTGCTTGCGGAATAAGCCAAAGAATTTACTAATTTGGTAGCCGATGCGCTGCGCTTTGTAGCTCCACTCGATCATCACCTTGCGCATCAATTTAATCGTGGCTGGATTTGATGCGTTGAGATAAAGCATAGAAGCCGCACTCACTGGACTAAATTTCTTTTTGCCTTGGGTGCGTAAGAAATTACGCATGGCAACGGTGACGTCACCGAAGTCGATATTGACAGGACACGGATTTTTGCAGCGATGGCAGACCGTGCAGTGGTCGGCGACATCATTAAATTCATCAAAGTGCGCGATGGAAATGCCGCGACGAGTTTGCTCCTCATACAAAAATGCTTCGATGAGTAACGAGGTTGCCAAAATTTTATTGCGCGGCGAATACAGTAAATTGGCGCGTGGTACATGGGTGGTGCAAACGGGTTTGCATTTGCCGCAGCGCAAACAGTCTTTGATTGAATCTGAAATATTGCCGAGTTCACTCTTTTCCAGAATTAAACTTTCTAATTCCATTAAATTAAAGCTGGGCGTGTAGGCGCGTTCAAGATTACTACCGACCAACAATTTGCCGCGATTGAAACGGTGCTCTGAATCAACGTTATTTTTATACGCGGCAAATTCGTTTTTTTCTGCGGCTTCTAAGAAGTCAAACTTGGTGATGCCGATACCATGCTCACCAGAGATCACCCCCCCCAAATCTTTTGCCAGCTGCATGATGCGATCAACCGCCGCGTAGGCTTGTTGAAGCATGCTGTAATTATCTGAATTTACTGGGATATTTGTGTGGACATTGCCGTCGCCCGCGTGCATGTGCAGGGCCACAAAGACGCGGCTCTTTAATACGGTTTGGTGTAGTTCATTGCAGCGTTCCAGAACAGGCTGGTAAGTACCACCAGTAAATAGTTGGCGTAAGGGTTCGCGAATTTCATGCTTCCATGAGGCGCGTATGCTGTGATTTTGTAGCTGATGAAATACGGTCAGGCTGGCAATTTGTGGGTCGGGTTTTAACCCGACTTGTTCGGCTGAAGCCGAACCTACATTGAGCTCTGCGGGTTTATCAAGATCGTGTAGTAAAGAGGTCCAGCGCGTGCGCACTTCGCCGAGCAACTCACGTGCCTGTTGTGGGCGATTACCAAGCAATTCTGCGCTACCCAGTTGTGCATCGTCTTGGTAGAAGAGCGGAAGCTCGCCAGCAAAAAACTCATCCAACGCATCGAGTAATTTTATTTTATTGCCTAGCGATAACTCGATATTGATGCGTTCAATGCCGTCGCAATAGTCGCCCATGCGCGGCAGTGGAATAACGACATCCTCGTTAATTTTGAAAGCGTTGGTGTGTTTAGCAATCGCGGCGGTGCGTGCGCGATCAAGCCAGAATTTTTTACGAGCCTCCGCAGAGACGGCAATAAATCCTTCACCTTGTCTAAGGTTGGCAAGCCTGACGATTTCCGAGGCGGTTTGAGCGGCTGCATTTTCGTCATCGCTCACTACATCCGCAATTAACACCATTTTCGGACGTGTGCCACGCTTTGATTTTGTGGCGTAACCAACGGCTTTCAAATAGCGCTCATCTAAATGCTCTAAGCCCGCGAGGAAAGGAAGCGGCGCTGTGGCATCACGCTTTTTGAATAGCTCGGTGATCTCGACGATGGCGGGAACCGCTTCACGTACTTGTCCGAAAAATTCCAAACAGACGGTGCGGGTGAATTTAAATTCACGGTGCAAAATAAAACGCGCCGAGGTGATGATGCCGTCGCAGCCTTCTTTTTGAATGCCGGGCAGACCAGATAAAAATTTATCAGTAACATCTTTGCCCAAGCCGGTCTTGCGAAACTTGCCACCGGGGATGGTGAGTATTTCGGCTTCGCCTTGCGGTGTTTTGCCATCGGCCGCAAAGCGCACAATGCGGAAACGAGCTTCGCTGGCATCGTGAATTTTGCCGAGATTGTGATCAAGACGTTCGACTGTCATCCACAGGCCATCGGGTGTAACCATTTTCCATGATGCCAAATTGTCTAGCGCGGTGCCCCACAGCACGGCTTTTTTACCGCCTGCGTTCATTGATACATTGCCGCCGATACACGATGCATCGGCTGAGGTGGGGTCCACAGCAAACACTAAGCCATTGGCTTCAGCGGCTTCCATCACGCGTCGTGTAACTACGCCCGCACCGCAATGAATGGTGGCGTAGGGCTGACTCAGACCCGGTAGGGTGAGGGTTTCGACTGCAGAGAGTGCATCTAATTTCTCAGTGTTGATGACGGCGGCGCGTTTATCTAACGGTACTGCGCCGCCGGTGTAGCCGGTGCCACCCCCACGCGGAATCATGGTTAAGCCAAGCTCGATACAGGCGCGCACCAGTGGCGCAACTTCTTCTTCCGTGTCGGGATGCAACACCACGAATGGATATTCCACGCGCCAGTCGGTGGCGTCGGTGACGTGCGATACGCGTGCCAAGCCATCAAACTGAATGTTGTCGCGGCGTGTGTGGCGCGACAGTTCGCGCATCGCGCGGTGACGCAGTTGTTGAATATCTTCAAATTCCGCTTCGAACTCATTCACTGCGGCATGGGCTAATTCAAGCAGACGTTTCACCGGCTCGTTATTTTGGCGCCGTTCTTCGATGGCGTTAAGGCGGTGACGTAATGCGCCGATCAGCGCGGCGCGGCGCGAATTGTTAGCAAGCAAATCGTCTTGCAAATAGGGATTGCGATTGATGACCCAGATGTCGCCCAGCACTTCATACAGCATGCGCGCAGAGCGACCAGTGCGGCGCTCACCTCGCAGGGTTTCAATAATTGTCCAAGCCTCATTGCCGAGAATGCGAATAGTGATTTCGCGGTCTGAAAACGAGGTGTAGTTGTAGGGGATTTCGCGCAGGCGAGCATTCATAGCTATAGCTGACTTTCGTTCAACAGGGCGCGCATTTTACCGCAATGCCCAACAACGCTCGACCCTCACGCAAATGAGGTTGAGCATGGCTTACGGCGTGGGTGGAAGAATGCGATTGTTGCTCTGCGCTTGGCTGCTGATTTGATAAATAGAAAGTAATGATTTCTCAATTAAATCAATATGTTGCAAATTAATACCGTTTGAGCTACCAACGCGTCTGGTGAGGTCATGTGAAACCCAGCCTTGTGGCGAAATCCAATCCAGCATACCACCGCGAATAGATAATGAGGCTCTCGCATCTGCGCGAGTTTCATCTAGCAATGAGCGCCCAAGCCCGGCGTAATCGGAGGCCCAGCCACCTGCGTCAATCAGTGTCGGCAAAACATCGAATTGGCTGCCGAGTTTTTTATCTATGCCACTTTTTATCCCCGGTCCGGTAATCAGGAGCGGGATGTGAAATAGATTAGGCACATGGTCAACATGCTCGACAAATTCATCGGCATGGTCGGCGGTGATCACAAATATCGTGTTGTCGTAATAACCGGCTTTTTTAGCCGCCTCAATAAATTGCCCCAGCGCCCAATCGGCGTAATACTAAGATTTTAAATATGCTTCACGATCGGAAGAGCCGGTGTATTTGTGCCAGCGTTGATCAGGAATCAACCAAGGCACGTGAGTGGAGGAGGTGAAAACAAAGCCTAAAAATGGCTGCTTCGCTTTGGCAAATAGTTGGTGTGCCGCTTGAAAAGTATTGTGATCCCATGTGCCCCAAGTTGACGCAGCTTTTTGTTGTTCATGCAGATTAGGCAGGTCTTGTGCGCCGCGATAAGTAGAAAAACCCGCACGTGCGGCAATCGCGTCAAAACGGAGTGAGCCACGATCGCTACTCTGCAAAAAGAAAGTTTCATAGCCTTGGGCGCGTGCCAGCTCACCCATAAAGCTCTGCCGATTTTGCTCCATACCTTCGCCCAAAAATGGCATGCTGGGGAAAGTGGGTTGGCTGGCAAGCATGGCCGCAGCACCTTGAATCGAGCGCTGTCCATTGGCATAAAACTGCGTGTAAAGGCGGCCGTGTTTGGCAAGCGCGTCAAAGTTAGGGGTTACGCCGAGTGGCGGCAGGCCCGCTTGTTGGCGCATGGCGTCGATATGCAGTGCGCCCCAACTTTCCAGCATGAGTACAACAATATTAGGCTTGGTTTTGTTACTCGACGCATGGCCACGCTGAAAAAGTGGATAGTCCTTGTTCGGGAAACGTGAGTTATCACCCGCCAAGTATTGTTGTACGAGTTCAGTAGCTTGAGCGGGCGGCATGAAAGTTTTTAGTGGTGGCGGTTCTTCAATGATCGCGCGCGACATAGCAAAGGCGCCATTCAAAGCTAGATAGCCTTGAGCAAGCGAGTCTGAAAAGAACGCCTCCCCCACACTAATTGGCTTGCCGCTAAAACCGCCGCGCCCTAACACCAGCATTGAAATAAAGATGATCGGTAGCAGCGTTAAGCGAAGCCAAGGACGTGCGGGAGGCTTGGGTGTCAACGCCAGTAATTTGCGCCAAAACCAAGCGCCTAGTAAGGTTGCAGCGACAAAAAACAGCAACGCAACACGATGCTGGCTTAAAGCGATGCCCACCATCGAATCCATATCGGCCGATAGCGTGTTGATTTCTGAACCAACGTGGCGATGAACGTAGCCAAAGTAAATGGTGTCCACAATCATCATAAAAATGAAGATTAACAAGGCGAGGTAAATGAACCATCCCCAGAGACGTTGCCAGAAAGCGTGGTGGCTCCAGCGAAAGGGCAGCAACATTAATAATAGCGGTATGCCGATGATTAATACTGCTAGCGAGAAGTCAAAGCGCAAGCCGAATAAAAAAGAAGCAAGCACTTGCGTTGCGGTTAGCGCAGCAAAGTCCTCGGGGTAACTCATATAGAGTGCTAGCCGCGCCAAAGTGGCGGGGAGCAAAAAAAGAACCAGCAAAAGGAAGATGCGGCCGTAGGGGTGAGCTCGTAGTGCGGATAAAGTGTCTTTCATGCCTGTATTTTAACTGATCGCTTCGAAGCGGTTGCACGGTAATTGCCTTTCGTGGATAATCCGCGCCCTCATGCGTGCGTACTCCCCTTGCCGCACCGATAATTGATGTAAGGAAAACAAAATGAAAGCAGACATTCATCCAGCCTATAACGACGTTGCAGTAACTTGCAGCTGCGGTAACAAATTTACGACTCGCTCCACAATGGGCAAGCCTTTGAACATTGAAGTTTGTTCTGAGTGCCACCCGTTCTACACCGGTACACAGAAGATCGTTGACACAGCCGGTCGTGTTGAGAAATTCCGTCAGAAGTACAACAAAGGTGCTGCAGCTGCTACAGCTTAACTCCCTTAGTACGACAAATAGCATCAAAGGCAGCGTTCGCTGCCTTTTTTGTTTGCTTTTCTCCTGGGAAAATTAGCTAGGATAATTAGCAAACTCGTTTAATAATTGCCCGCATGTATTCATACGTTTACCAAAAAGATCAGCTGATTACCCCGACCAAAGCTTTGTTTTTGGGGATGCTCTGCACGGTTTGGTTGCTCACCGGCTTGATTGGGCATGACCCGTGGAAGCCTGATGAGGCCTATAGCTTCGGCTTGGTTTATCACATATTGCAGAGTGGTGATTGGTTGGTACCCACCTTGGCGGGTGATGACTTTTTAGAGAAGCCGCCGCTTTTTTATTGGACTGCGGCGATTTTCGCCAAACTTTCTGCTTCGTTTCTACCGTTACATGATGGCGCGCGTTTAGCCAGTGGTTTTTACATGGCGCTTACTCTCGCGTTCACGGCCGCTGCGGGCCGTGAATTATTTGGCAAAAGCGCAGGCTGGGCTTCCGTCATTATTTTGATGGGTAGTTTAGGGCTGTTGGTTCGCGCGCACCTGATGGTGACTGATCTAGCCTTGCTTACCGGCTGTGCCATGATGATTTATGGTTTTGCGTTGAGTGAACGTCGGCCCGTTTTGGCCGGATTGATTCTCGGCACGGGTCTCGGTATTGGTTTTATGTCCAAAGGATTTGTCGAGCCAATATTTTTTCTTTTGATCAGCGCCAGCTTATTGTTTTTCTCTGCATGGCGAACCCGTACTTTCGCCATTACGCTGGGCGTCGCGCTGTTGAGTGCCTTACCTTGGTTGACGATTTGGCCGAGCTTGCTTTACCTACGTTCACCGCAATTGTTCGCGGAATGGGCGTGGCAACTCAACATCGGCAAGGTGGTTGACTACGCCCGTCACGGCGATCATTCCGACACTTTTTATTATCTAACTTTGCTTCCTTGGTTTGCTTGGCCCGCAGCGCCACTGGCGATTTGGGCAGTATGGGAAGCCCGCAAAAAGTTATCGCAGTCGTCGGAATTTCAACTGTTGCTCGTTACCTTTGGCGTGATGTTGATTACCTTGAGCCTCTCGCCGAGAATTAATGACCTTTGCGCGTTACCCATGCTGTTGCCGCTCAGTTTGCTTGCGACCGCTGCGTTATTCACCATGAGACGAGGTGCTGCGAACGCTTTAGATTGGTTCGGCATTATGACTTTCGCCTTGCTCGCGATTTTTTTGTGGTGGGGTTGGACCGGCTTATTAGTGGATAGTCCCTCGCACATTACCCAATTGCTGAAAGACTATCGCCCCGGCTTTGAACCCGTGTTTCAGCAGAACCAGTTTTTTATGGCGGTCTTCGTCACGGTGTTGTGGATGGTATTGGTATGGCGCGTTGGGCGCTCGATTCGGCGCTCGGTGATCAATTGGGCTACCGGCGTCACTCTGTTATGGGTTTTGGCAGTGACCTTGTGGATGCCGTGGTTGGACAATACCAAGAGCTATCGCTCGATGGTGGTGAGCTTTAAACAGGCGCTTCCTAAACACTACATTTGTGTTTCTGGCGAAGGTGTGGGTGAAGCGCAGCGCGCGATGTTGCAGTATTTTGCGGAGGTCACGGTGAGAGAGCTGCCGCGAAAAGAATGTGATCTGAAGTTAATTCAAAGCAGTGGCACTTCTGGTTACAGCGAAAACCAAAAAGATTGGAAAAAAATCTGGGAAGGTGGGCGCTCAGGCGATAAAGGCGAACGCTTCTCGCTTTATCAGCGTAAGAAAAACTAACAGCGAATGTTTTTCGTAGGTCGGGTTTCAACCCAACCTAGGGCGGTGCTTTGTAGGTCGGGCTTTAGCCCGACATGTCGGGTTGAAACCCGACCCACATAGACCTTAAAACACTTAAATCCTCGGCGTAGCACACACCACATCAGCATTTTGCGCGCGATGTCGTAAAGCATGATCAATTAACACCAGCGCCAGCATTGCTTCGGCGATGGGCGTCGCGCGAATGCCCACGCAGGGATCATGGCGACCCTCAGTAGAAACTTTAATCGGATTGCCAGCCTTGTCGATGGAGTTGCGCTCTAGGCGAATGCTCGAAGTGGGTTTGATCGCGTAGTTGGCTACGATATCTTGCCCAGTAGAAATGCCGCCGAGAATGCCGCCCGCGTTGTTGGATAAAAACCCTGTCGGGGTCAGTTCGTCGCCGTGCTCACTACCTCTTTGTGTTACGCAATTGAAACCCGCGCCAATCTCAACGCCTTTCACGGCGTTAATGCTCATCAGCGCATAAGCGATCTCGGCATCGAGGCGATCAAACACCGGCTCGCCCCAGCCCACCGGCACGTTTTGCGCCACCACTGAAAGTTTGGCGCCGATTGAATCGCCTGATTTACGTAACGCGTCCATGTAAGTTTCCAGTTGCAGCACATAGCTTGCATCCGCCACAAAAAAACTATTGCCCTCGGCGTTGATGTCCTCCCAATTTTTAAAAGGAATTTCGATCTCGCCGAGTTGTGATAAATAACCGCGCACCGTCACGCCATATTTTTCAAACAACCATTTTTTAGCAATCGCGCCTGCTGCCACACGTCCTGCTGTTTCGCGCGCGGATGAGCGACCGCCGCCGCGATAATCGCGAATACCGTATTTATGCCAATAAGTGTAGTCGGCATGGCCAGGGCGAAAAGTCTCGGCAATGCTGCCGTAGTCTTTACTGCGTTGATCTTCATTGCGAATCAGTAACGCGATGGGCGTGCCGGTGGTCTTGCCTTCAAACACGCCTGATAAAATCTCTACCGTGTCCGATTCGCGGCGTTGCGTGACATGGCGCGAAGTTCCCGGCTTGCGGCGATCAAGATCAAGCTGAATATCAGCTTCCGTTAGGCTCATTCCCGGAGGGCATCCATCCACGATGCAACCAATAGCCGCGCCGTGAGATTCGCCAAAAGAAGAGACGGTAAAAAGAGTACCTAGAGTGTTTCCAGACATGATGTTGTCTCGCTAAATTGATGGGGCGAGTTTAACATAGCGCTCCTTCTACGCCACGACACACCATGTTCATCGACACCCATTG
>JAUYFR010000248.1 GCA_030690855.1 Gallionellaceae bacterium | reverse complement strand
ATGGTTGTTAACTACTTTTTTGTCTACAATTTTTGCATTGATTATCGCTATAACTTTGCGTTGTGCAAATTCCCCCTTTAGCATTTTTGCGGCAACAGTGTCTTTAACCTTAATGCAATACGTACTACCGCCCTCGTTACGAATCCATCCTCCAAACCCAAATAGCCAGTTAGGTTCGTGAGTTGCAACGGATAATCCAATTTTGCTATTTATCAGATCACGCCAATTACTTTCAGTGTTATCCCAAGGAAAGCTAGCGGCTGATTCATCGTTACTGTTTTGATCAAAACAAAGGCGTTCACTTGAAAAATCATAATTGCTGCTCCTGAATGAACTAAGTTTATATTGAACTTTATTGCCAGGCATCGCCTGTTCCGATACCAATTGCTTTAAAGTTGCAACAACTTTTGGCCTGACATTATTTTGAATTTCATGTTCTAAGAATTCATCTCGCCGCCCGCGTTGAATCATGCTTGAAGCTATGCTTTCGATATATTCCATATTGATTTTATTTTTTTTGTTTTTAGGTTCGGATACTCCAAATTTCAGAATAGCCCCGTAGTTATCCCAGCCTTCTGCGGTTACTTCAAGTGTTGCGGCATAGGATTGACTGGCAAAGGCGCACAACAAGAACATCGGTATTATTTTCAGCATAACAAATCCTTACGGTAAGGAAATCACCGCAATCGAAACAATATTGAGTCGAATTTAAAGAGGTGATTTCCACATACAGCAGAGCGGCGCTGCCCCGGTTTTCAGAAACGTTGCAACCCAGTTTTAATAACTTATTCTCACTGTTTGCAGGTCACCCTTCGCGTGAGAAAAAACATGGTCGCTGCGATTATAGATTAAAACAGTTGATAGGCAATCATATAAGACGTTCAACATAAACTGCGTATTGGCGATTATTCGTGCTGAATTTATGAGGCGCGAGAATGACCAAAGAGAAAAAACCTGCTTCGCTACTACCGGGTTTGCTGGGGAAAAATATTAGGGAGCGGCGTAGCCAGTTAGGATGGACGCAAGCCACTCTTGCCGAGTTGGTAAGAGTGGATGTTGAAACAATTTCAAGAATTGAACGCGGCGCAATTGTGCCTTCTGTTCTTAAGTTGGAGCAGGTTGCGAATGTTCTAGGCTTGCCTTTGGCCGAGCTACTACGTTCGTCCTCAACCCTTGCGCAGGATCAGTCGCTGGAAATATTGGGTTGGTTGCAGAGTTTATCGGAAGTGGATAGGCAATTTGTTTTGGCTGCGACGCAACAATTGTGTCGGCATCTTACTAAGTTTAGCTAGTTGTTTTCGCATGAAAGTTATCTCCGAAAAAACTTCATTCAGCGAGCGTTTGGTTAAGGCGCTTAAGGCGGCAAAGATTGGTGTAGCTTTGTTTTATGTCCTATGATCCTCCCCGTTGGTTTCGTTAAGCGACTAGCGATCCATCCATATTAAAGGGAGCGTCATGAATACTCAGATACAACAGATTCTCGATCAAATCAGCAAGCTTGAAGAAGAGTTAAACCTCGCGTTCGAAGAGCATCAAAGCAGTTTGCGCTATCAGGTTGAGGGTAGGCGGGTAGTGTTTGAACAAG
The DNA here is from genome assembly GCA_030690855.1 of Gallionellaceae bacterium. Taxonomy (GTDB): domain Bacteria; phylum Pseudomonadota; class Gammaproteobacteria; order Burkholderiales; family Gallionellaceae; genus PALSA-1006. Next base: position 5,583 of record JAUYFR010000248.1, on the reverse strand, counting down.
AACGGAAACGGGTCAGCTTCGCATTTATTTTTCTGTTTACCGTTTCCACCACTCCCGCTGCTGATCTTTATCCATAAAGGTCCAAGCGAGGATGCGGCTTTTTTTCTGTCCTTGTGACATTTCAATGGTGCGATTTTCTTTCGCGCCGGAATATTTTAGCTTACGATAAACGTGCGGCAAGGTGGCTGAATTCGAAATCATGGTGGTGAACCACAGGCAGTTATTTTTGCCAGATTCGCTCTCTTCAATCATGCGGTTAACGAACGCCTCTTCGCCGCCGTCGCAACACAACTCCAAACTTTGTCCGCCAAAATTAAGCACGGGATTTTTGCGCTTGTCATTTTCTTTGCCGAGATTTTTCCACTTGCGTTGCGAGCCATGCCTCGCTTCGGCGAGTGAGGCATGAAAAGGCGGGTTGCATAGCGTGAGATCAAAAAATTCATCCGCATAGGTCACGTCTGAAAAAATATCTGTGGGAGATTTTTGCAAACGTAACTCAATGGCGCCATTCAATTGATTCGCATCTAAAATCTGCTGCGCATTGTGAAGTGCCGTTGCATCAATATCGGTGCCGACAAATTGCCAACCATAAACGGCATGGCCGATGAGTGGGTAGATGCAGTTTGCACCCACACCGATGTCGAGCGCGCGCACTGATTTTCCACGTGGAATTTCGCCACCATTGCTATCACTCAGCAGGTCGGCAAGATAGTGCAAGTAGTCGGCACGACCGGGGATGGGTGGGCACAAATACTGTGCAGGAACGTCCCACTCTTTAATTTTGTAATCGTGCAGTAACAGCGCGCGATTCAGTGCTTTAACGGCAGCGGGATTAGCAAAATTAATCGACGAATTGCCATATTCATTTAGTGCGACAAAAGCTGCTAACTCTGGGCTGCTTGCGATGAGCTGCGCGAAATCGTAACGCACTCGATGTTGATTACGCGGATGTAAATTATCTTTTGTGGTGGTTTCGGTCATGACGTTGCGTCCGTTAGGGTTTGCTGCGAGAGCTGATTAGTTGATTATAGTCGAGTGATTGGGAATGCAGCCCGTGCAATGCAATGTGGAGTGAACTGGAAAAGAACTCGGCACAGGGTTATAGTCAAGCATCTAAATCAATAACGCGGGGAGCGAAGATGAGTGAAGATGTGAAAAAAAATGGAACACGGGCGCATACGCCTGATCTGGATTGGAGTCAGGTACGCGAAACGATGTTGATGTTAGAAGTGGCGACAGGGCAGATTGAAGCGGCGATGAAGGATAGTAATTCGTCGGTAGATGTATTGACCGATAGTTTCACCACAATGGCGGGCTATTTGGGCATGATTTCTAGTTCGCTTAATCAGTTGCCTGATGAGGGTGAAGTCGGGGAAACGAAAAAGAATGTGATGGAGGCAGCGAGTCACGTCACGGGTATGGTGCATCAGTCGATTATGGCCTTTCAGTTTTACGACAAACTCACGCAACGTTTAGCGCATGTGACACATAGCTTGGCGGTGCTCAATGATTTGGTGGGAGATCGAGGCCGAATTTTTAACCCGCAAGAGTGGGTGATGTTGCAGCAGAAAATTCGCTCAAAATATACAACAGTAGATGAGTGCGCGATGTTTGATGCGGTGATGGACGGCACACCCGTGCGCGAGGCGCTTGAGACTTATATGAATGGGATGAAGGACAAAGGCAGCGACGTTGATTTATTTTAATTTAATATAACTCAATATAATCAATTGGTTGCAAATAGCGCCGTGGCGATGTTACGGCGCTATTTTTTCGCGCTCATTTTTGTAATTGTCATAGCTAGGAGCGGGGGGCATCGCTTTTTCTTGCGGCGTTTGGCACAACTTGTCGACTAAACACTTTGTCTTACGCTTTGCCCTCAATGCGCATGAGCGTCAGTATTACTTCCCTAGCGACCAACTTATGCTCGTTACTGAGCATATTGAATTGGTGAAACAACTCAAACTCTGGGGCACTGTATAGAGCCTGATCTGAACTAGCTTGAAGACCGCTTGTTATTTTTTCGCCAAACCTCAGCCATTCCGTTGATACGCCCAACCATACTGCTAACAGCTGCAATTTTTCTTGTGCTGGGATGGATTCGCCTGTGAGCCATTTCCTTGCTGCATGAGCGCTTATGGGTTTGCCTTTATAGCGACGATTAAATTCGCGTGAAAATAACGTAGGACTAGTCGATTCAATTTGAGCGTCTTTAAGTGCTTTGACCAAGCGCTGACTAAACGCTGCTTTTTCGGAAATAACTTTCATCTAGCGAAACTACCACTAGCGACTGCTATCTTCAGTTGCTATAAGTCACTACCGATAGTAGCATTCGAGATGTTGTTATTTACTGATGCTGAGTTAGAGGTTCATTCAAGACTCATAAGCTCAATCGTAACCAATGATAAAAATAAGATTCTCTGGAGGATTTACAACAGTATTTATAACCAAGGGAATTCATAATGAAAGTTTTAAATCTCAAAAAATGCATTCAAGCAACCTTCGCAGTTGGAATTTCTTTCGCAACTCTGACAACTTGCGCATACGCGGGAGATAGGGTTATTGAGGACTCGTTGGTGTACAACGATCCAACTCTTTCGAAGCAAGATGATTGGATCAAAGGTGGCTCTATCGATTACCACAATGTTTATAATGTTCCTTCAAGTGTCACCGACACCGCTGGCGCCAAATACACGGCAACAAACTCCTATGGCATGACTGGTTTAAGCGGCTTTGTCGGTAAAGGCAATTTAACTTTTCTAGTGTCATTCAGACAAGGTTCGGGCAACATGAGCGTGCCATATGGCGGCACCACTTATTCATGGACAAAGGATATGTCCGAAGTTGAAGTAGATGCTCGTTATCTATTAACTCAGTTTAGTAGCACGTATTTTGTTCCGTACACATTAGCTGGATATACTTCAGGCACGGAAACTTGGAGTTATGCGTATGACTATTCACCTGGTGTTAAGCAAAAGAACACATATAGCATTACAGGGCCCCTAGTAGGCTTGGGAGGCATTGTTCCAATTTCTGACAAGATGGGCCTAAGGGTAGATGTAAAACAGGCTTGGCTCAGCAATTCAGTATCATCAAATATCGCTGCTTTTGATGGAAAAACGCTAACAGCTACTACAACCAGACTTACATTGACAGGTTATTACAACATTGACACCAATTTGAATGTCCAGTTGGGATTGAGAAATGACAGCAACAGCTACACTGGCGATACTACTGCTGGTATGTATGCGATGCTGGGTTACACATTTAAGTAATATCGTCTCACTAAAAATGGGCAACCTATAAGTTGCCCATTTTTTTGTCCTCAAAAATATTCAATTCAAATTAAGCATGAACATACGTAAAGCAACCTTAATGAAGTTGTTCAAAGCGCTAATCGTGACAATCACAATTTGTGGATATGACGCGGCTCAGGCTACACAAAGCAAAGCAGTTGTGATTGGCATTAGTCAGTACACAGAGATTAATAGCTTACGCTACGCAGATTCTGACGCTCGTGAATTTTCACAAATTCTGATTGATCTTGCTGGTTACGAGAAATCAGATGTTTCTTTGTTGCTTAACCAAGAAGCAACGAAAAAAAGAATTGTCGATGAAATTAATAAAGTCGTGCGCGAAAGCCAAAAACATCCACTGGATAGTTTTATTTTGATGTTTGCAGGTCATGGAATTGAAAGCACACTTACTGCTGCCAATACTCGCAAAAGTGGTCTAGTAAAAGAAACAAATATATTTCTAGCGCCATTCGATGCATCAATTGATGAAAATAATTTTTATTCAACTGGCAACGGGAAAGAGGTTTCAAATGAAACTTTTATTAACAAAGCATGGTTGGCCAGACAGCTATCTGCCATCAAAGCGAAATCAATCTTCATTATTCTTGACTCATGCTATAGCGGCACTAAATCTTTCGGTTCACTGTTTCTTGAGAACGAGGGCTATTCAATTCAAAGTTTTGGTGTATCAGGATCAAATAACGGTGTGGCAAGTGTAGAGAAAAGAGCGCTAACTTTGCTCAAGTCATCTGCTGATTCAAAATCGACACCTGAGATAAATTCGAATGGCAGAAGAATTGCCTATCTTGCTTCCAGCAAAGAGGATCAGACATCTGCCGAGTACGACGAGTTGCAACATGGTGCATTGAGTTATTGCATCTTTGAATACATCAAGCGTGTTCGGCGAGAAGCAAAGCAGAATGAGCGCGTAGATATTTCGATTGAAGATCTGTACGAGAATATCACCACCCTCTTTCACAAAACAAAAGTAAATGGTGTTCCACTAGATTCTGCACATCAACCATTGCTAGTGCCAATTCCAGATTTTTCAGATATGAAAGATATGGTGATGGTCAGCGTTACTGGAACGAATAATCAATTCGTGGCTGTTCAAAAAATAAAGTCTGGCTCCTTGACTATTTTGACGCGAGAAACAATGTTGAGCGATATCGAAATTTATGTTGATGGACTAAAGCGAGGTGAGTCAATCAATACAAAAATATTCTTGCCAGAAGGGCGGCATTCAATCGAGATTTATTTACCCAAAACGGGATATAGAAACACATTTATAGCCGATATCAGTGAGACAAACCCTTTTACAAAGAAGATTGAATTGCGTGGTGAGCTTTACGTAGCGTCTCTCTGGTTAATCGAGGGAGTCAAATCTGAAGGACCTATTTTGGATGTCCTCGTTGATGGAAAGAAAGTTAGCAATTCACCAATGCATTTAGATGATCTAATTGCGGGCTCACATCGCGTAGAGGTTAATTACAAAGATGTCTCTAAGATTCGAGAAATCGAAATAAGACCGGATTCGCCACTTCGAATTAATTACACGATTGTCAAAAAAGCGGCAGAATCTCAAGAAGTACAGAGAGTTCGTAATGTGGTGTTTTGAGAAGCAAAAAGCTCTTAGCATATTCGTAAATCGGAGCTGTACCGTTAACGCCGTGGTGATGTTACGGCGCTATTTTTTCGCGCTCATTTTTGTAATTGTCATAGCTGGGAGCCGGCGTCATCGCTTTTTCTTGCGGTGTTCTGCGCGATTCGTTTTGCTGTTTTATTCCTTCGTACAAACCTTGATAGGGGTCGCTGCTACAGGCAGAAAGCATGAGGCAGCTAAGCGTCGCTAATACGATTTTGATCATGGTTAATTACCGATTGTTTGCTTGGGCCCATTGTAGGATGCCTGCGGCGTTTGTTGCGCCCGCTTGGCGTGCAATTTCGCGCCCACCTTTAAATAAAGCGAGGGTGGGAATGCTACGAATGTTAAAGCGAGCACCTAAATCTTGCGCTTCTTCAGTGTTTACTTTGGCGACACGGAAGTGAGGTTCTAATTTTTGCGCAGCTTCTTCATAAGCAGGTGCCATCGAGCGGCAAGGTCCGCACCACGGTGCCCAGAAATCAACCAGCACAGGAATGTCGTTGCGCGAAATGTGCTGCATGAAATTGCCGCTATTCAGCTCAATCGGATGCGCGGTAAAAAGTGCTTGTTTGCATTTGCCGCAGGTTGGGTTGGCGCCGAGCTTTTCCGAGGGAACGCGATTGGTGGCATCGCAGTGTGGGC
>JAUYFR010000244.1 GCA_030690855.1 Gallionellaceae bacterium | reverse complement strand
ATGCAGTAGCCGTTCCCATTTTGTAAATACCAGAGGTGTAAAAATAGATGACCATGTCCGCAAAGTCCATGGGCGATAAACCGCTTAGGGTAAGCTCCGATATGTTGGCCACAATATCCGCAACTGCTATGTGCCATGCCGAGTAACTATATGCAATAACCTCCTTATTGCCGAATATTTCCCTCACGTAGGTATTGGGCAAAACGATCAATGTATCAACATAATTTGATAGCACTTCAATTCCGTCATTCGAGTGATATTCTTTCCAGCTCCCTTCAAAACCAAAAGGTGTGGTGACCGCAGCCAGCGTCAGAATTCCCAAATCACCGGCGATTTTCCCCACGACTTGCGCAAGCTGAGTACCAGTTCGTCCGCCCATTCCGGCAATCATAAATATGATGTGCGTATCGCCAATGGAAAGCATCATGTGTATTTGCGCTGCCGCTGTTTCTGCATCGGATATTTGTAATTGAGTTTTTGCGTGGCAACGGCTCAACGCCTGCGCATCAGTATCAATGGCGATAAATTCAACATCCTTTACGCCTTGCTCAATCATGTAATTGATTGCATTGCCGCCACACCCGCCGATGCCAACCACCTTGATGGCTACATCAGCTTCATTTTCAAATATTTTGAACATCGGCGCCCCCTACAAAACAATCTCAATGTCGCCATCATATTGTCTGACTGCGACACACTGTGGCGCAGTCAGAGTGCTAAATGCACATGGATGGTTGCCCATAAATGATTTGCATAGGAAATGCCCAATGATTTTGTTCTTGGATTTCGACGGCGTTTTGAACCAGAATGGGCTCGACAAAGAGCTATTTTGCCGCGTTGCGTTGCAGCGATGCGCGATTGCGATGTCATTCTGTATCAAGCCGGTGCCGACCCGCACGTCGATGATCCGCTCGGCGGCTTTTTAAGCACCGCTCAACTGAGAGAGCGGGATAGGCTCGTGTTTGTGACGGCCAATTCCCTTGGCATACCCATCGCGTGGAATCTTGCGGGCGGCTATCAAGTGGATAGCGGTGGCGGCATTCAGTCTGTTTTGGACATTCACAACAACACGATGCGGGAATGTGTGTCGGTGTATGCCGGAAAATAAACTCAAAGGAAAAATCATGCCTAAAAAACGCCTTCTACGCCCCCGCATACAACGCGCTTTTGTGCGGTGGTTCAACGAGAACCGAACTCGCTTCGAGGTGCCCATTCGACTGACGAGAATCACTGCCAATGGTGTAGAGCTTCGTTTTCAGAATTATCCAGATTGCCTTTCCGTCCGGCTTTCCAGTAAGGAACTTAACGTCCATGTGAAATGGCAGGGGCAGTGGTGGGATATGTTGATCAGCCTTGACGCATGGGTATTCCACACGCCGGGTGGCTACAAATGCAATTGCTGTTGGGATGACAGCGAAGAGCCCGCTACGATCTTTCCTAGCCGTGAGGCGCTATGGCAGGATCATCTCTTCGACCCCTTCCTGAAATGGGTCAATGAAAAGCTTGCCCCCGCACGCTGGCTACAAATATCCGGGGCTGGCGATGGAGGCTGTACATGGGCGCAGTTGATACGGGATGAAAGCGAATTGGACAAACCGGATCGGACGCTGATCCTCTTGCAAGGACTCAAACGCATAGATGGAACGCCAGCTTATGACGGTGGCGAGGAAGGCGTCACGAATTGGTTGATTCCGTTGAAAGCCGAAGCCAGTTGATGGAAAAATCACGCGGCTCTCAAAGAGGGCTCTTCATTGTTGAATCACTAACGAAGAGGGTTGTGGCATCACATTGCCTGAGTGCGACACACCGTGGCGCACTTGGGGTGTCAAATACGCACCTGATGTAAAAACGCTAAAAGGAGCTGAAATGAGCCACGAAGCATGGCAAGACCCGCTGTTCGAAGCAGTAAAGCAACTGGTGATTGAAACGCGAATCCCATCTGTTGCTCATGTGCAGGTTACATTCAGAATTGGATACAGCCGTGCTGCAAGCATGCTTGAGGCGATGGAAGGCGATGTTGTCACGCCCAAGGATGAGCGAGGTATGCGAAGAATGCTGACTGGAGAAACCAGGGAAATGGGTTCACTTAATGATTTTGTAAACGAGTGCATCCGGGTGTTTGATTTAATTTGCGACGCGGGTTATTACCATGTGGACAAGGAAGCACCATATCGAAAATCGAAGGCTAATCCTTCAATGCTTTTTGATAATTTTGTTATTGGCAAGGCAAACCAACTGGCCGTATCTGCGGCTACACAAGTAGCTGAAGCCCAGAATGTTTCGCACAACCCATTGTTTATTTATGGGGGAGTTGGCATTGGCAAATCTCATCTGATTCAAGCGATAGCTAACCAACTTTGCATTAACCGACCTCAGGCAAGAGTTTGTTACCTGCATGCCGAGCGCTTTGTTTCGGACGTTGTACGGGCTTATCAGACTAACAAATTCGAGGAATTCGAACAGTATTACCGCTCGTTGGATGTGTTGCTGATTGACGATGTGCAGTTTTTCTCAGGAAAGTCAAAAACTCAGGAACAGTTTTTCGATATTTTCAATGCATTGGTTGATTCTCACAAACAAATAATTCTGGCAAGCGATACCACACCAAGTGGAATGACGGGAATTGAGCCGCGACTGATTTCCCGTTTCGGCGGTGGTTTGACAGTTTCCATTGAACCGCCTGATCTTGAAACACGAGTATCTATCCTACTTCTGAAATCTGGTGATTATAAAATTCCTATTGGTGAAGAAATGGCCACATTCATTGCCGAGCAGGTGACATCTGACATCAGAGAGATGAAAGGTGCGCTAGGGAGAGTTCATGCCTATGCCAAATTTCATAATCTGCACGTTACTATTGATTTGGCAAAAGAAGCGCTTAAAGACCTTATCTCAGCACAGTAGATTATGAAAATTGGAGAGCGCGCACATGAATGAGCACGAACAAAACGCCTTGGGATCGGAAGCAGGTCTGGGTGAAGACGGCTTCACGGATATGTCGCAGTTAATAGCTGATGCAGTTGATCGCATCAGAATGAAAAAGGAAGCCCCTGAAGCCATTACCGGTATTTCTACCTGCTTTCCAAGTTTGGATTACTTTACATCTGGCTTGCAGCGCGGTGATTTGATCGTTGTGGCTGGACGCCCGTGTATGGGTAAACGCAGTTTTGTTTGTAACATTGCGATGCATGTCGCATTGTCCTGCAAGCTACCTGTGGCTATCTTGGAAAATGAGACTGGCGGCATCGCACTGACCATTCGCATGCTTGCTTCAATTGCAAAAATTGATCGCCATGATCTGCGTACAGGGAGAATCGGTGACGACGAGTCTGAACGGCTTGAATCTGCCGTTGATGTTATAAAGAAAGCGCCTATCTATTTCTCATCGTTGACTCCGCTGACTGTGCAAGAGTTAAGTGAACAGTTACGGGGGCTGAATCGAAGAACCGGTGGGCTGGGTCTGGTCGTCGTGGATTGCTTACCGGAGTTGAAATTATCTGGTGAAAAAATGAATGATGACTATGCGATCAAAATCGCTCACACATCTCGTTATATCAAGGCATTGGCCAAGGAATTGGATGTTCCAATCGTTGTGTTTTCGCCGGTCGAGCGTGATTTGGAAGAGCGCTGTAATAAGCGGCCAGTATTAACGGATTTGCCGGGAATGGCTGCTATTGCCAATGCGGCGGATTTGGTTTTGATCGTATATCGGGAAGAAGTTTATGACACGGAATCTGAAGAAAAAGGCACAGCACAAATCATTATTTCAAGAAATCGTGAAGGTTCTATTGGCTCATTTAGCTTGAAGTTCGATGGGCGGTATGGGAACTTCGTGGAAACAAATTATTAAGTGCGATCTGGCCATGGGCAGCTCTTATTAGGCTAAATATGTCCACCTCATTGAACAAACTACGTTCTGAGAACGTAGTTTGTTTACTTTTTCTGCCATATGGCGTAATGATTAACCCATGCGTTTTATAGGGCAGCCGCCTGACCCACAGGCTACACAAGTAGACATTTGGTTGTAGTTGCCAGGTATCCCTGCGCCACCACTAGGAGTTTTGCACTGAGTGCAACGAACATCCCCACATTTACTGCACTTGAACATACTGCTCAATGAGGTTGATTTTCCGCAAGTTGGACAGTTCATGATTTTCTCCAAATAAAATTAAGGCAGATGCCTAAACAATAGCTTTTTTTACACAAAACTCTTACTACGTCAATTATTTTAAGAAATTGGACTCCTTCCCTTTCAAAAATACGCCCTAATCGATCACCCATCCTGCTGCAATCAATTCGTCGGCAGATGCGTAGTGATAATCAGCGTCAGTTATCTTGTCCTTGATTAGCATTTTGTTCTTCATCAAATCAAATATACTAATTTTCCCAAAGCTGCCTTTATTGTTTTTAAAATGAAGATGGTCATCCATTGTGAGCGGCATACCGTCCAGAGCTTTGCGTGTTTCTTCAATCAATCGGTCGGAGTAACAGAAAGTACCTTCACCAAAAACTTTGGTTTCGTAATCGCTTAAATCGTTTTCAAAATTACGTGTCTTAACGAGCAACTGCTTAACTTCATTAAACTGAGGGCTGGCATCTTTGCTCCAACTCCATCCATAAGGGATTGAGCGTTCATTTGAAATAAGTGAAAATATGTCAGACAGTGAGAGGAGGTCGCGCTCCACGGTGCGTTTGCTGACCTTAAATAATGCCTCTTCTAAACGCTCGTGGAGTACCTTTGCTGTTATCTGCTGCGGATGTTTTGGAATGTGTCGCAGCATTGTCAAAATTCTTAAAAGTGTGTCGTTTTGAGATTTCATAATGCCCCTCAATGGGTGGGT
>JAUYFR010000239.1 GCA_030690855.1 Gallionellaceae bacterium | reverse complement strand
CTCCCCCTGACTGCGCCAAGACCGCCCGCAGGGCGAGTGTCTGGCGGCGTACCCCTTGCGGGTGTAAGGGGGAGTTAGAGGGGGTTTCGGTTTTGACTGCAAACCTTGTTTTTCTTAGCGTCCAACCCCAACCCCCTCCCAGCCTCCCCTTGTCAGGGGAGGATAAAAACAGCACGCCGCCTAGAAAATTTGAATAAATCAGCGCCTCCTTAGTTGCGACTGTGGTCCGTCAGGAGCCGATTTTCGCGTAGCAGATTGCGATAATAGATCGCTTGAGAGAGTGTGTTTCTCAGGGTGTATTCATGCCAAGGTTTACCGATAAAGCTAAAAATTTCCGCATCGTTAATCGCCTTCACCAGCACCTCTTTATCAACTTGACCGGAGATAAGAATGCGTGCAGCGTCGGGTTGAATTTCGCGCAAGGCTTTCAAAAAAGTCAGCCCATCCATTTCTGGCATGAGGTAATCCGAAATCACCACATCGTAGTTAAATTGTTTGGCACGCTCCAACGCTTGCGCAGGAGACGTAAACGTCGTGACGTTGAAATGCAAATCACCCTGCATCATTGGCAACAAGGAATCAGCCTGCTTCAGCATGGCTAATTGCAGATCAAAAAAACCACCGCGAGCGGTTATTTCCCTAGAGATCGCATGTAGCACATTTGATTCGTCATCCACCACTAACACCTGATAAATGTGGCTCGGATCATGAGCTTGTTGCCAGTTGCGATGTTGGCGAACCTCCTCCGCCAACTGTTTGTTTTTCAATAATTGCTCACGCTGTAATAGTGCCTCGGCCAAGGTGATCGCCAGTTCAGCCATATCCCACGGTTTGCTGATAAATCGGTAAATGTGCAACTCGTTAACCGCATTGGCTAAGGCATCAAAATCGGCTTCGCCGCTTAGCATGATGCGCACGGCATCTGACTGTAACTTGCTGAATTTATTGAGAAATTCTATTCCGTTCATGCCTGGCATCTGGTGATCCACGACCACCAAGTCAAAGCGATTTTGCGGGCAGTGCTGCAAAGCTTCCTGTGGGTTGCTGAATGCCTCAATCTCGTAGTCAGACTGCAATTCACGGCGCAACGCATTGAGTACATTCTGCTCATCATCCACCAAGAGTATTTTATACATACCTGTTTCTCCCTAAGCCGGACAAGCCGGAACCAAAAAGGCCTTTCGTAGGTCGGGATTTATCCCGACGTTTTTGCTTTGATCAACACGTCTTGTCGGGATGAATCCCGACCTACGAAAAACACAACTCTTGTCACGTTTCGCTATCATTAAACTGGTAAGAGGCTAAATCGAATGTGTGTAGATCGTCAACTGCTCGCCTGAACTTTGCTCGTATTGTTGTATCGCATGAATTTGCCCTACGTTCAGCGCGGTGTTTTTGAGTAGCAATAACATGCCGTTATGCGTTAGCACATCGCGAGTGAGTAGCATTCCCGCATGTAACTGGGCGCTGTTCACGAGAAACTCAGTGACCGTCGCCCCATAATTACTAACGTGCGACATCAGCTCGCTGAAGATATCCACAATAATGGGGTCATAGCGCGTATTTTTGGCGCTGGTAATTGACTTAAGCGCTTGCTCGGGTGACAGCTTGTCATGGCTGATCAAACCCTGTTGCAACTCATCATAATCACTTGCCACACGCAAAATACGCGCACCCAAGGGGATGCCCTCTCCATGCAAATGGGAGACGTTGCCTTCACCATTGTAATGCTCGTGATAATGGCGAATTAATTCAGCCGCTTTCAACAACGGATCAAGCGCCATTAATGCCGCTGCCGCGCGCAGCGGATGCTTGTCGAATTCAACGCGTTCAGCGTAACTCAATTCCATGTAGGGCTTATCTAACAGGTGATCCGGCAAACCAATTTTGCCGAGATTGTGTAGCAGCGCGGCAGTTTCAATATTCTGAATATCGCTTTCCGGCAGTCGCATTTTGTGTCCAATATTGCGGCACAGTTGCGCCACTCGACGCGAGTGTCCAGCCATGGCACCTTTGCGCAACTCCATTAAATTGGAAAACACCTGAAGCGTGGAGAAATAATCTTTTTTCAGCCGTTCCAGCGCGGTATGCAGCTCTTCGGTGCGCTGCAACACCTTTTCTTCCAAGCTGGCATTCATCACCGTTAAGGCTAAATTTTGACGGATCGTCAACTCTTCCAGTCGCTGTTTTTCGGCGAGCAGATGCTTGCGTTCTAACGCATCGCGCACAATTAGCACGATGTCATCATCATTCCAAGGTTTAGAAATATAACGATAGATTTCGCCGCGATTAATCGCAGCAATCGTGGAGCTGATGTCGGAAAATCCCGTCAACAGAATGCGCACCACCTCCGGCCATTTATTACGAATTTTTTCCAGCACCTCGGCGCCCGTCATTTGCGGCATGCGCATATCGGAGATCACTAAATCGACGGTTTCTTTTTCTAAAATGGCCAGTGCTTCGGCACCACTTTCCGCTGTGAGAATGGTATAGCCGTGCGGGCGAAATAAACGCTTTAGTGCAGCAAGAATATTGGCCTCATCATCAATAAACAGTAAGGTGACCGGAACGACGCTTGTTTCATTCACTTGCTGACTCATACGGTCTCCTTGTTGGCGGGCTGCTGCACCGGCAGGATAACGCGGAACGTCGTTCCCTTACCGACTTCGCTATGCACTTCTATTTTGCCATGATGTTTCTCGATAATCTTGTAAGAAACCGAGAGCCCCAAGCCGGTGCCTTTGCCCACAGGCTTAGTGGTGAAGAAAGGGTCGAATAAGCGCGGGATATTTTCTGCCGGAATACCATTGCCCTCGTCGCTCACCTCTACCCATATTTTCTCGCCTTCTTGCCCAGTGCGTAGCGTGATCTTGCCGTGCACCTCAATGGCTTGCGCGGCATTGACCAGCAAGTTCATAAACACTTGGTTAATTTGCGAGGGCAAACAGTATATTTTAGGCAAAACGCCATACTCCTTGAGCACCTCGCATTTGTACTTTAGCTCGTTCCACACCACGTTCAGCGTGGAATCCAACCCCTGATGCACATCTGCCCACACCCACTGATCTTCGCTGTCAGTGTGGGAAAATTCTTTCAGATCGAGAATAATTTTTTTGACTCGCCCCAAACCCTAATGCGATTCGGTAATCAATGATTTGATGTCCTCACGGATATAGCTTAGATCAATTTTTTTCTTGAATTGGCGCAGCTCCTCCAGCAACGGATTATCAGCCTCCAGTAGCTTTTCTGCGGCCTCATACTTATCCAGCGCAACAAAAATATTGGCCAGATATTTTTCTAGCGTGCCAAGGTTGGAATTGACATACCCAATCGGATTATTGATCTCGTGAGCCACCCCCGCCGCCAACAAACCGATGGCCGCCAATTTTTCGGATTGCAGCAACTGGCTTTGCGCCTGCGCCAACTGTTTATTCGATTCCACCAGTTGGGCATTGATGCCCGTAACACGCTCGTACTGAGAGGCCAACTGCATTTCGACCTGTTTGCGCTCGGCAATATCACGAACAATGCCGATGGCCTGCCAGCGCCCAGAGGTATTAACTGCACTTAGAGAAAGTTCGATTGGGAATTCATGGCCGTTTTTATGCAGCGCCACCAGCTCCTGTGTTTTGTCGATGACAGCCCCCTTGCCGCTGTGCCGAAAATGGGCAAATCCTTTATGGGCCGCGTCTCGAAATCTTGCTGGAGTAAGCAGTTGATGGAGCTCCTCACCTAATGCTTCGAACTTGGTATAGCCGAATATTGTCTCTGCCGCAATGTTCCAAAACGAAATGTTTCCATCGTCATCAATCATGATAATGCCGTCTTGTGCCGCTCCGCTCATGGTGCGGAATTTTTCTTCACTCTCTCGTAAATGTTTTTCTGCCAGCTTACGCTCGGTGACATTTTCAAGAAAATGCATGGAATAGAGATAAGCATTGGCATTGTCGCGGACGGCAAAAATACGCGAGAGATAAATTTCTTCACCAACAACGATCTCTTCTCCTTCTCCTTCTCCTTCTCCTTCTCCTTCTCCTTCTCCTTTTCGCGCCTGCACGCAACCAGGCAACGGCACGCCGGTATTTGGAAAGACGGTGTAATAGGGCAGACCAATGATTTCTTTGAATGATTTTCCGCTCAGATCGAGATAGGCACGATTAGCGCGCGTTAAGCGAAGCTCGCTATCATGGAGAAAAATAGGATAATTTAAGCTGTCAAACAATAACTGCCATTCTGAGCGCGCACGCCTAAGCTCGGCAGTTTGCACTCTCTCTAATTTCTCAACTCGTTTGTGTTCGGTGATGTCGCGCGCCACGCTGAGAATGACGGGCTTGCCGTCGTATTCGATCATCTGGGCGCTCAACTCAATGGGAAGAACCACGCCATCTTTGCGCACATGCGCCGACTCGAAAATGATTTCCTTGCCGCCCTCCATTTCTTTGATTCTGTCTGGCACTTTGGCTGCGTATTCCGGCAGATCAATGTCGCTTATGTTCATTTGCAACAACTCTTCTCGACTGTAACCCAGACGCTCACAGGCGACTTGGCTAACCTCGATAAAGCGCGCGTTCATGTCTGTAATGAAAACAGCATCTGGAATTGAGTTAAAGAGCGTGCGAATTTTATTTGCCGCTTTGATCACTGCGGCTTCTGCCCGCTTGCGGGCGCGCACCCCTTCCTCTTCAGACAAAGCACCTTGCACGGCAGCAGCAATGCGATGCAAGTGATCTTTCATCACGTAATCTTTGGCTCCCATTTTTAGCAGCTCGACTGCCTCAATATCGCCCAGCGCACCCGTCACCATGACGACCGGAATCTCGGGATAGCTCTGCCGTACTAGGCTTAACGCTTCACGGCCATTTATGTCGGGTAGCTTGAAGTCCGAAAGAACGACGTTCGGTTTAAATTCCGCCAGCGCCTGTTCAAATGCCGCGCGCGTATCGACGCGGAGGAATTCAAATACCAGTCCCGCTGTCTTCAACTCATCTTGAATTAACTCACTGTCGTTCGGATTGTCTTCAAGATTGAGGACGCGCAGCTTGCCATTTTTTGGGATCGTATCCATGTTTAGATTTCCCGGCGCACGCTGCCCAGCGGTGGATGATTGATCAGTGCCCAGAACACGCCCACGCCTTTAATGGCTTCGACGAAATGTGGAAAATCAACTGGCTTAACCACATAGGCATTCACCCCGAGTTGGTAGCCTTCCGCCACATCGCGCTCTTCGCGCGAGGAGGTCATGATGACTACCGGAATGAGTTTTAATTTTTCATCGGCACGGATGCGGCGTAATACCTCCATGCCGTCAATCTTGGGCAGCTTGAGGTCAAGCAGAATAGCTGCGGGGTTATTTTGTGGACGGTCTGCATAAACGCCCTGATGAAACAAGTAATCGAGTGCCTCTTGCCCATCTCTAACCACCTCAATTTCGTTAACGAGGTTGCATTCGGCAAAAGCCTCCAGCGTCATCTCCACATCGTTCGGGTTGTCTTCAACCAACAGGATACGTGCCAATGTTTTCATGCGAGCCTCCTAATATAGTGTTGCATTGATATGTTATGCCAGCCAATGCTCAATCGGCTTACATAAAAAATCTTCCACGGCGATCCCATCGCCTCCCACCAGCAGCAATCTATCCGGCTTGAATGCTTCGTTAAAGGCTTGCATCCCGGGCAATACCTCGGGTGTACGACCACTTTTGACTTCAATGGCGGTTAGCCGACGGCCAACACGCACGACGAAATCGACTTCACGATTGCGGTCTCGCCAATAAAATACTTCGCACTTGCCAGCGGCAGCGGCATTGGCCAAATGGGCACCCACAGCAGATTCTGTGAGTCTGCCCCAGTATTCCCGGTCGGCCTGCGCTTCTTCAAAACGGTAGCCGGACAAAGCTGACAGCAGCGCGGTGTCGAATACTTGCAGCTTGGGGCTGGAGCCGCGACTGCGCACGGCCTCTCCCGCATACTTGGAGAAACCGGTCAGCATGCCTGCCGCGCCGAGGAGCTCCAGGTAATGTGCGAGCGTGGTGGTGTTGCCGGCATCCTGCAATTGCCCAATCATTTTGGTGTAGGAGAGTATCTGCCCGGAGTAACGGCATCCCAGTTCGAACATGCGCCGCAGCAAAGCGGGCTTGTCCACACGTGACAATAACAAGACATCCCGCGACAGAGTCGTTTCGATGAGTGAGTCGCGCACATAGCGCACCCAGCGGTCATGATCACCGATCAGCGAGGCTGCACCGGGGTAGCCGCCGTAAAAGATGCTTTGAGGTACCGTCCAGCCAAATGCTTGATGCATTTCCTCTGCCGACCAATGCGGCAGGTGCAAGACCTCGAAGCGTCCGGCAAGACTTTCCGCGAGTCCGCGCTGAATCAGCAGGGGAGCCGAGCCCAGTAATATGACTTTGAGCGGACGTTTTTTGCGACTGTCTTCATCCCACAGGCGCTTGACGGCTTCCGACCATCCACTGACTTTTTGCACTTCATCCAGTACCAACACGGAGCCGCGCTCACCCTGCATCAAGCGTGCGATCTCCCATTGTTGGGTGATCCACTCAGATCCGCGCAAGGTCGGTTCGTCCGCGCTGGCGAATTGAACCGACAGGCCACTGGCCTCGCACACTTGTTGCACCAAGGTGGTTTTGCCGACTTGGCGCGGGCCAGCGACAACCTGAATGAAGCGCCTCGGCTCATCAAGGCGGCTGGAAAGCACTGCGAATTGGGGGCGTTGATAGCTCATTTGCCATTTTACTCAATAAGGTGAGTAATTTTAACCGTAGTAATGCGGTGGTGTAAAATCGAACTTGTCCAGACGTCAATTGGCAGCATGGTTAACCTGTTCGTGACTTTCGTGGACAGTGGCTTTTTCTTGCTTGACCGGTAGCGCGAAATAAAACGTCGCACCTTCGTTTACTTTGCCTTCTGCCCACACCCGCCCGCCGTGACGCTGCACGATGCGCTGCACATTGGCCAGCCCCACGCCAGTACCCTCGAATTCTTCTTGCGAGTGCAATCGCTGAAATAGGCCGAATAATTTATTCGAGTATTGCATGTCGAACCCCACCCCGTTGTCTTTGACGTAACAGACCACTTCCGAGGTTAACAATTGATTTTGCGAGTTTTTGTCTTGAGACAAAATACCTGCTTGTCCCACTTCTCGTTCGCCTCCTCTCCCGTTTACGGGAGAGGATTGAGGAGAGGGTGGATTCATCCCGACGCTTTTTTCTTCGGGCCACGAACCCTGTCGGGATGAATCCCGATCTACAAAAGCGGGAGAGGGTGCATTGCCTTCGAGCGAAGTAACCAGAGGATGGCGTAGGTCGGGATTCATCCCGACGCTTTTTTCTTCGGGCCACGAACCCTG
>JAUYFR010000234.1 GCA_030690855.1 Gallionellaceae bacterium | reverse complement strand
AGATGACAAGTGAAAGTACGAAACGAATAAACACTGCCAACAAATAAGCGAACGGCACCAATAGCACGGGTCCAAAACCCAATCCTGTTCCAAATGAAAAAAAGCGATCAAAACTTTTCTTTTTTTCTGCCACCATTTCTTGTCGCATCGCAACCACCACTAATGAACTAATTAGTCACATCATTAGTGAAATGCAAAATTCAAACAATATGCCAAACGGCCTAGGCACATCCCTACCTATATATCCCTACCTATATATATCTAGGCCATTTGACATATATGTATTTGCTGCACTCACCCTTAGAATCTAACCCGAGTGTTAGATGAGAGCGTTAATAGGCTCTTTTTTCATACTCTCCTCCTATTCGGGCGATCGCAAGATCGCCCATTTTTTTATCCAATCAGGAAAAATGGGCTAAAAAATCAGCTTTGTTCGCACCTTACAAAAGCAGTTCCACTGCTAGACTTATACCCAGTCGCAGAAACCAACCTTCCACTCGGAGAAGTATTATGGAACGAATTTTATTACTCGCTTGCTTTGCCGCTCTCATTCTATTTAATCCCGCCAACGCTCAAGATGAACATGCCAGCGCTGGCGAGAGTGACGCGACGACCACAGTAATTACTTTTTTGAATGGTTTAAAAACAGACAATTTCAAGTATTACTCTAACCGTAAAATTGAATTTTTCTCTGAGCTCGCCAAGGGGCAACATCCGACTGCGACGATCGTCACTTGTTCCGACTCGCGTGTGCATACCAATATGATGGATGCGACGCCAGAAGGTCAGCTCTTTATGGTTCGTAACATTGGCAACCAACTGTCCACAGCAGAAGGCTCGGTGGAGTATGGCGTGCATCATTTACACACACCCGTGCTACTGTTTATTGGACACTCACGTTGCGGTGCGATTGCTGCGGCAACGAGCAACTATTCAAAAGAGTCGCCCTCAATTAAGCGTGAGCTCGACACTATTACCATCAGCAAAGATTTGAACAATATAGATGGCGTAAGAGCAAACGTGAATAATCAAGTCGCCACCGCAATGCTTAAATTTGATGATGAAATAAAAGAAGGCAAGCTAACCGTGATAGGAGCCGTGATGGACTTTGCGGATGACCTACATCAGGGTACAGGCAAACTCATTTTCATCAATGTGAGTGGCGAAACCGATGCCAATAAGTTGGCAAATTTAGAAGCTGTGCTAAAAGCGAAAAAAGCCAAGCAGAAAAAATAAATTTTGAGGAACACTGCGTCTCGTCATTGACTCTGGAGAAGACTTTCTGGCTGGACGCTACTTCCCTGCACCGCCACACGCTTGTGCCTCGACTGACTACCTTGCTTCAACTCCACGTTGCAGAGCGACACCCCAAATTGATCTGCGATAAAACGTAACAGCGCTTCGTTAGCCTTGCCTTCAATCGGCGGAGCGGCGAGACGAATTTTTAAAGCCTCGCCATGAAGCCCTGCCACACAGGTTTGCTTTGCACCCGGCTGCACATGCAACACCAAGGTCAGCGTGTCAGCATTGCGCTGATACCAAGCTGTCATAGCATGCGCGAAACCAAATGCTCTAACCAGCCCACCGGAACAATTAAAATCAACTGGCAAATAATCAGCAGCGCGAGCACAGAAAAATCAATATTACCCACCATCGGCACAATACTGCGCACGGGCTGTAAAAAACGCTGGGTAAAATTTGCGGCGACAGGCGCAAGCGGCGAGTGTGGACTAACCCAAGACAAAACGGCTTGCACAAAAAGCATGGTCATTAGTAAGTAAACGCTCAGCACTAATAGCTTAACCAAGGTCCACGCAAGCAGTCCTAGCAAAGGAAACACCGCATAGGGATAACCTTGCGCCGATAACATCAGCATCAAATAAATGCCTTCCACCACAAACGCCAGCAGCAATGAAGTGGTATCAAACCCCCATGCTGGCGGCACATACCGACGCACACGCAACACCACAAAATCGGTAAGCGACATCACCACCTCACCGATCGGGTTACGCATGGGAACACGCAGCCAACCAGCGTGAAATCGCAACAAAAATAAAGCCGCGAAAGGTTGCACCAACACATCGAGTAAAAACAATAGCGCTTGGTTCATCATCTTAGTTTGCTCCCCCTAATTCATCGCCCATTTCCTTCGAGCGTAAAGCGGCTGCACGCACTGCTGCGATGATGTGCTGCTTCACACTAGCCAGCTCCATGCTCATCAGTGCACGTTCAGTCGTGCCATTTTTTGAAGTAACGCGAGCTCTTAATACAGCAGTATCTTCAGGGCTTGCATCGGCCAACTTTGCCGCGCCGAGAAAAGTATCGACCACTAAACGTTTCGCATCGACCTCATTAAACCCTAACTCAATCGCCGCTTCCTGCATGGCCTCAATAAAATAAAACACATACGCAGGGCCACTACCAGAAACCGCCGTCACGCCATCCAACATCGCTTCTTCTTTTAACCAAACCGTACTGCCCACCGCTTCCATCATCGCCTGTGCCAATTCACGCTGAGCCGCATTCACTTCAGCTAGCGCGTATAGCCCTGCAACACCACTCTGAATTAGTGCCGGCGTATTCGGCATCACACGCACGATGCTCTGTGTATTCAACCATCGAGCAATGTCAGAAGCTCGAATGCCAGCCGCAATCGAAATGATTAGCTGCCCTTGTAGCAGCGGATGGAGCTGCGTTGCCAGCTCGCCTAATTGCTGCGGCTTAACTGCCAACACAATCACCTCGCTACCTGCCACACCTGCTGCAAGGTCCGCATCAGCTTGCACGCCAAAATCTTTTTGCAAGCGCCTGCAGTTATCGGCATTTAATTCAACCACTCGAATTTGCACAGGCGTGTAGCCACGCTTGAGCATGCCGCCGATAAGAGCGGTCGCCATGTTGCCGCCGCCAATAAAACAGATCTTCATTTACTTTCCCTCATAATCTCTATCACCAAAAATTGCCGTGCCCACTCTAACAATGGTTGCACCTTCTTTTATCGCGGCAACAAAGTCATGCGACATCCCCATCGACAAGGTATCAAGCTTAATGCCTTCATGGTCCAGCGCTTGCAGCATTTCTCGCAACTGTGCAAAAGGAAGTCGCTGCTGTTCAAAATCATCTGAGGGTGCTGGTATCGCCATCAATCCGCGTAATTTTAATTTCGGCAATTGAACCACTTCCCGCGCCAGCGCCTCAGCCTCAGCTGGCGCAATACCACTTTTGCTCGCCTCGCCACTAACGTTCACTTGTAAGCAAATATTCAGCGGCGGCAAATCTGCAGGGCGCTGCTCGGATAAACGCTGCGCAATCTTCAAGCGATCAACGCCATGCACCCATGAAAAATTTGCCGCGATGTCACGTGTCTTATTACTTTGTATCGGCCCGATAAAATGCCACTCCAACGGCAAGTCATGCAAGGCGTTAATTTTATCTACCGCTTCCTGCACATAGCTTTCACCAAACGCGCGCTGCCCTGCTGCGTAGGCCTCGCGCACCACTTCAGCCGGGAATGTTTTACTCACCGCCAGTAAATGCACGCTCGCGGATTCCCGCTGAGCGGCCTTTGCGGCTTGCTCAATTGCTTGGTGGATAGCTTGCAAGTTGGAAAGGATTGCAGTCATAATCCGATGCACTTTTGATTGACCTAACGACCCGCTGGATTACGGTCGCCACAAGAACGAGGAATTATAATGGATATCACTGAACTGCTTGCCTTCGGCGTTAAGAATAAAGCTTCTGACCTGCACCTTTCAGCGGGTTTACCTCCGATGATCCGCGTCCACGGCGACATTCGCCGCATCAACCTTCCCGCGATGGAACACAAAGAAGTACACGCCATGATCTATGACATCATGAACGATCAGCAGCGTAAATTTTACGAAGAGAATAAAGAACTCGATTTCTCTTTTGAAGTACCCGGCCTCGCTCGCTTCCGCGTAAACGCTTTCGTCCACAATCGTGGTGCAGGCGCGGTAATGCGTACCATCCCCTCAAAAATTCTTTCTTTAGAGGACTTGAAAGCCCCGAAAATTTTTGAACAACTCGCGGACTATCCGCGTGGCATGGTGTTGGTCACTGGCCCAACGGGATCAGGCAAATCCACCACTCTCGCCGCGATGGTGAACCATCGTAACGATAGCGAAATGGGACACATTTTGACGGTAGAAGATCCCATCGAATTCGTCCACGAATCAAAAAAATGCTTGGTCAACCAACGTGAAGTCGGGCCGCATACGCTGTCATTCCAAAACGCGCTGCGCTCTGCGTTACGTGAAGACCCTGACGTGATTCTGGTCGGTGAAATGCGTGACTTGGAAACCATCCGCCTCGCCATGTCTGCGGCGGAAACGGGTCACTTGGTATTTGGCACCTTGCACACCAGCTCAGCCGCAAAAACGATTGACCGTATCATCGACGTATTTCCTGCGGATGAAAAAGAAATGGTGCGCGCCATGCTGTCTGAATCACTGCGCGCGGTTATTTCACAAACGCTACTTAAAACCAAAGATGGCAGTGGTCGCGCAGCGGCGCATGAAATCATGATCTGTACACCGGCAATCCGTAACTTGATTCGTGAAGCGAAAGTGCCGCAGATGTATTCCGCTATTCAAACCGGCGGCCAGATTGGCATGCAAACGCTTGATCAATGCCTGCAGGATTTAGTTAAACGTAATATCGTTTCTGCCTCTGAAGCGCGTAGCAAGGCGATGAATAAAGACTTGTTTCCAGGAAACTAATCGTCACCACCAATAGCGGCCTATTTGTAGGTCGGGTTTCAACCCGATACCTAGCTTCGATTCACCAACAGCGTCGGGTTGAAACCCGACCTACAACAGACACCGCACCACGCTTTACGAAAAATTGAAGACTAAGAAATCAAAGGAGCATTTGTAATGGAAAGAGATCAAGCCACCGAACTTATTCACAACTTGCTGCGCGGCATGATCAGCAAAAAAGCCTCCGACCTTTTTATTACTGCAGGCTTCCCTCCCGCATTTAAAGTGGATGGAAAAATGACGCCGATGTCACCCCAGGCGCTCACTGCTGTTCACACACAAGAGCTTGCGCGCAGCATCATGAATGACCGTCAAGCCGCCGAATTTGAAGCAACGCACGAGTGCAATTTCGCCATCAGCCCACCGGGTATCGGACGTTTTCGCGTCAACGTATTCATGCAACAACAACGTGTCGGCATTGTGCTGCGCACCATCACCACTAAAATTCCTGACCTTGATGAAATGGGGCTGCCCTCAGTTTTAAAAGATGTGGTGATGACGAAACGTGGCTTGGTGATTTTGGTTGGAGGCACGGGTTCCGGCAAATCAACCACCCTTGCCGCCATGCTCGGGCATCGCAACAAAAACAGCTATGGCCATATCATCACCATTGAAGATCCCGTTGAATATGTACACGAGCACGTCAACTGCATCATCACTCACCGCGAAGTGGGGGTAGATACCGAGTCTTGGCACAACGCACTAAAAAACACGTTACGCCAAGCACCAGACGTTATTTTGATTGGCGAGATTCGCGACCACGAAACAATGGAACACGCCGTTGCCTTCGCCGAAACAGGTCACCTTTGTTTGGCAACTTTGCACGCCAACAGCGCCAACCAAGCGTTAGACCGCATCATCAACTTTTTCCCAGAAGAGCGCCGCACACAATTACTAATGGATTTGTCGCTCAACGTGAAGGCGCTCATCTCGCAACGCCTGATTCCCAAGAAAGACGGCAAGGGACGCTCGGCTGCGATTGAAATCATGCTCAACTCACCGTTAATCGCTGACCTGATTTTCAAAGGCGAAGTGAATAACATCAAAACGGTAATGTCTAAGTCTCGCGAGATCGGTATGCAAACCTTCGACCAAGCGCTGTTTGACTTGTACGAAGACGATAAAATCAGCTACGAAGAAGCATTGAAAAATGCCGACTCACTCAACGACCTGCGCTTGAATATCAAACTCAATAGCCAACACTCAAAAGATACCGATGTAATGTCAGGGATTGGTGATTTGAAGCTGAACTAAGCTATCGGCACGCCTTGATTATGCAGGAGCATGGGTAGCGGCTTCTGCATACAGCTCTGGGCATATCTGAGATTGAATAAACCTAAAAAACTTAGTCAGCCACAGAGAACACAGAGATCACAGAGGAGAAACAAATGGTTATCGCAGAATTGCGATTCACCTTTTGGGTGAGCCAGCAAAATATGGGAATCCCATGTCATTCTCTGTGAACTCTGTGGCTTGAATCGAGGTTTCTAGGATAGAAAATTATTTTGCGCGGCGAATAGCGGTGGCGCACTCGCCGACCAATTCCCAGCCGCGATAAATCATGCCGCTATACATTTGCACCAGCGCAGCCCCTGCTTGAATTTTCTCTACCGCATCCGCGCCACTGAGGATGCCGCCCACGCCGATGATCGGCAACGCGCCATTGAGTTCAGCAGAGAGCTGGCGAATCACAGCGGTGGATTTATCGCGTACTGGCGCGCCACTTAATCCACCGGCCTCATTGCCATGTGTAAGGTTTTCTACGCCTTCGCGCGACAGGGTGGTGTTGGTGGCGATCACGCCGTCGATGCGGTGCTTGATAAGTAGCGCAGCAATGTTTTTGATTTGTTCGCTATCGAGATCTGGCGCAATTTTGACTGCGAGAGGCACATATTTACCATGTTGTTGCGCGAGCTTTTCTTGTTCAGCTTTAAGTTGGTTAAGCAAAGCATCCAGCTCATCGCCACCTTGCAATTGACGTAAATTTTTAGTGTTAGGCGAAGAGATATTGATCGCGACATAGCTGGCGTGTTCATAAACTTTGCGCAGACCAATTAAATAATCGTCTGCGGCTTTTTCAATCGGCGTATCCGCATTTTTGCCGATATTAATGCCGAGGATACCTTTAAATTTTGCTTGCTTCACGTTGGCGATTAACGCATCGACGCCGTGATTATTGAAGCCCATGCGGTTGATAATAGCCTGCGCTTGCGGCAAACGAAATAAGCGCGGCTTAGGGTTACCCGGCTGCGCACGTGGGGTGACTGTGCCAATCTCAATAAAACCAAAGCCCAGCGCGGCGAGCGCGTCGATGTACTCACCGTTTTTGTCTAAGCCTGCCGCCAACCCTACAGGATTAGGAAAGGTGAGACCCATCACAATGCGTGGGTCGCTCACCGGTTGTTGTGTAACGAACGATAGCGCACCCAAACAATTAGCGCTCTTCAGTGCATTGAGCGTGGCGTAGTGAGCAGTTTCTGGGTCGAGCGAAAAAAGGGCGGGACGAATAAGTTGAAACATGAATCAATCTTTCTTGGTAATAACGGGAATAGGAAAAGGTTTTTTATTGACAGTGTTCGTAGGTTTCTTGCCTCGTCCATTTTCTGCGATGAGGTCGGCTAATTGTAAACACAACAAACCAAACGCGCTGAGCAATAAGAGGAATACAGGAATTGACGAGGTTAACAAGATTGTGCCCCCGCTGAGTTTAAACAGGAGCAACGTGCCACCCAAAACCAGCCCCCCCGCAAGCGCACCCAGCAACACGCGGCTCCAATCACCTTGAGGTAGGCCAGAGAAAATGGTGCTCCCCTCCCAAAATAGTTGTAACGCAATGAGCAACAAAAGAGGGGCGAGCCAAAATAGCCAAGTGAGTTGATCTGGCCAGGCAACTCCACCGAGCAAACCACTGAGCGAGGCAACTAAGAGTAACCAAGCACCCGCTTCGTTGGGTATTGCAGGTACGGGCAAGAGGCGAGTAAGTAGGCGTAATAGCTTAGGAATAAGAGATAGCGCTGCACGGGTGATGATGGTTGCTGGCATGAGTAAAGCTCCAAACAGCGCGGCAACAAACAGTTCACTAAAAATATCAAGCGGCGAAATCCATAGCGCAACAAACGTATTTAAAAAGCTAAGCAGTGCACCCAGTGTCGCACCTGCGTAACTAAGCCAAAGCACGTAGTTGAGTTGTGTGCGTAACAAGCTAGTGCCATTTCGGCGAAAGCTTAACGCGTCAAACATATAACTCAATATAATCAACGAGATAGCTGATATTGCGGCGGGTGTAAGCACTGCGCCATCGAGGGGTTGTTGAGCAACCCAAGCTTGCTCAGTTAACAAAAGTGCGAGTAGCGGAAATATAGCTAAAACAGCAGCAAAAATACCTAAGCGAAGTTTCATCATAACTCCTTGTGGGTGAGTGTCTGCCAAGCACCGTTGATTAACCCCTGCTGTGGCTGGAAGTTAGCTTTGTACGCCATTTTCTGGCTTTGCCGAATCCAAAATCCTAAATATAAAAAAGGCAATTGCAACTTGCGACACAGTTCAATTTGCCACAATACATTGAAGGTGCCGAAGCTACTGCCGGCAAGCTCGGGTTCGTAAAAAGTGTAAACCGAAGACAGGCCATCTTCGAGAATGTCGATGACGCTAACCATACGCAACACACCGACTTCGCGAAACTCTACGAGTAGCGAATCGACATGGCTTTGCAGTAAGAAGTTGCGATACTGTTCAGGGTCGTTGTCATCCATACCGCCATCACGATGGCGTGCCGCTTGGTAGCGACGATAGAGATCAAAATATTCCGGCTTGTCTTCTAGTTTGTGCAGAGTGACCTCTAGGCTGAGGTGCTGTTTCCAGCTACGCCGTTGCGACCGGTTGGCATTGAAGTGATTAACCTCAACGCGTATCGGCACGCATTCGTGGCAATGATCGCAACGCGGACGATAGGTGTACGTACCACTTCGACGAAAGCCATGCCGTACTAATTCAGAATAAACCTGCGGCGTAATTAAAAAGCTTGGCGTGGCAACTTGTGAGCGCGCCTCACGTTCAGCTAAATAGCTACACACATACGGTGCCGTTAAATAAAACTGAATCGCAGAGAGCGGAATGTCGCGCAGTAGGCTCATGTAAAAAGTCGCGTATCAAATTGCCAAGTGGTAACAGAGGTGCAGTGTATCAATTCTTGTAGCAGCATAATGAATTCATCGCGCGGAATTTCACGCGCCCCCAACGAAGTGAGATGTGGCGTTTTCATTTGACAGTCGATCAGACCAAAGCCCCAGCGCTCAAGTTGTTTTGCGAGATGAGCTAATGCGATCTTGGATGCGTTTGGTTGACGACTAAACATAGATTCGCCGTAGAACATTTTGCCGACTGCCATCCCATACAGACCACCAACCAATTCGCCTTTCATCCACACCTCGACCGAATGCGCATAACCTTGACGATGCAACTCGCAATAAGCATGAATCATGTCTTCGATGATCCATGTGCCGGCTTGTCCATCACGCGGCGCGGCACAGGCGCGCATCACCTGTTCAAATGCGGTGTCGAAGCGAATTTCAAATTCGCCTTGGCGAATCGTTTTACGCAGAGAGTTGGAGAGTTTAAATTCATTAGGGAATAGCACCATGCGTGGGTCAGGGCTCCACCATAAAACTGGATCACCCTCATTAAACCAAGGAAAAATCCCCTGCCGATAAGCATCTAGCAAACGGCTAGGCGACAAATCTCCGCCAGCCGCGAGCAAGCCATTGGGTTCGATGAGGGCATCTTGCAGCGGTGGAAAAGGCTGCGCGCTATGAAGGAGAAAAGTGAGTGTCACGAATTTAAAATTGAATGAGCAGTCGTTTGCATATAGGCAGGCCGTTGGTTTGTGCTTAATATAGCGCCCTACGCAAATGCGTCAAGGCTGGAGGCTTTATGTTAGCAGGGTTGTTTAGCAAAAAATCAGATCATCCTTTAGCCAATTTAAAATCGGCGCAGCAACTCTTAGACGATGTACCCAAGGCAGATGCCTTGAAAGCACTACAAGAATTGGCCAGTTGGATGGAATCGTTGCGCGATCATGCCAGCGAGTTTCGCTTAGACCATCACGTCGCCGTGCTGCGCATGTTGGACGAGGCCGCGCAACCGCATGTGCGCAAGTTGCTACGCGATTATTTCGCGCTACAGCCACTCAATAAATTTCAAGAAAATAGAATATGGGTAGCGCTGAATGAGTTTTTCTCATTTAGTGAATCGGCCTATTTCCATGTGCTATCGCTGTGCCGAAAAGGTGACCGCAACGCTACTGCACTTAAACCTCAATTTGCTTTATTGGCAGCCCGCAGCATCGCGGCGAGTTCAAATCGCTTGAAGTTAGCCGCCGTGCGTTACTCGCTGATAGACCCAACGCTTTGGTCTCATCTGGCCGAAATTTATAGCCATGCTGAAGCACAAAACTTTTTAGATGAATTAGTGCCGTTGTATGCGGGTACCGGAATTAATACGACAGTTGGACGTGAATTCGCTAGCGTGATGGTGTGGTTTTCAGTGGGCACAGGCTCGCTCTCGCCACTACATATTCATATCGCGGAGCGGCTCGTTTCCTCATTGAGCAAACATCTTGCCGTAGGCAAACAAACTTCAGCAGGCAGTCAGTGGGTCATTAATTTATTGCAGCCCACCCCGCCGATGCGACTAAACACTGAAACAACCATCCATCCAAGTTTGCGTTTCCTCGGCATGGGAGGCGCTGAAGACGCGTTGAATGCACTCGTGCTAACGCTAGAAAAAGGCCTTGTCCCACAAGAAATCAACTTTGGTAGTTCAGTGTATGAGGCTGAGATGGTACGTGAGGTGGCCAAGCAACTTGTTGCGCGCTGCGTATTGCCACAGCCGACACGCCGCAATGTGCGCCGCAAAATAAAAGTGAATCTGCATGTGGCGAATGGCTTTGCTCAGCTCGTTGAAAACACGGATGTGGGACTTAATTTTAGCGGTGAAAGCAATGACGTTTGGGAAGTTGAGGACATCAGCGCAACAGGCTTTCGCAGCGTAACGAAAGCCTCCACCCTTGAAAATGTAAAGATCGGTTCGCTGATTGGCAGCAAGCCAGAAAACGTGGGCAGCTGGGGCGTTGGCATCGTGCGACGTTTAAGCCGTGACGAACAAAATAATTTGCATGTCGGCGTAGAAGTGTTGGCCAATCAAGTGGCTGGGGTGTCGCTAGGAGCACGTGACCGGGCCACTACGGACGAAGATAGTTTGGCGCTGTATCTCAATAAGCCGAACGATGACAGCGGTGAAGCATGGTTATTAATGAAGGCCGGCGATTATTTAGCGAACCGGAGTTTTAATATGCGCATGGGCGATAAAACCTACCTGCTATTGCCGCTCGGCTTAGTCGAGAGTGGTGAAGATTACGATCTCGCACGCTATCGCAAAATGGAGCAGGACACGAGTAGCGAGGAATAGCAGGCAAGGGTACAAGAACCGGTCATCTGTCTAATTGCTTACTATTGTCGAGCCTAGGGTTTTCACGCTGAAATTTATCATTACAGTTCGTCTTCGCTCTAATCACCTTCCAAACGTTGCGTAAGCCACGCTTCAATATCGCGCACCTCTTTCGCACAAACAGAATGCGGCATGTCGTATTCGTGCCAATCAATAGCGTAATTTTGTTTTTGTAGCGCCGCTTCCGATAGCTTTCCCAAGGCGTAGGGAACGATAGTGTCGTCGCGGCCATGAGCCATAAAAATGGGCGTTTTTGTACATGCGTCGCTGGCTTCAGTCGCTAATGTTTCTGCTAAGGGTAAATAAGACGAAAGTGCGAGAATGCCGCCTAGCTGCTCTTGATGGCGTAAGCCAGTGTGAAGTGCAATGGCACCGCCTTGAGAAAATCCCGCGAGAAAAATGTTTTTTGCCTCAATGCCACGCGCGCGCTCCTGTGCAATCAACTTTTCAATTTCAGCTTGTGATGCTCGCACGCCAATTGCGTCTTGCTTGCTACCAATGTCAGTGGCGACGATGTCATACCACGAGCGCATGATGTAACCGCCATTAATAGTGACGGCTTGCTCGGGTGCGTGGGGGAAAATATAACGGACTGCGACAGGTAAGTTAATTTCTTCGGCGATGGGTACAAAATCATTGCCATCGGCACCTAGGCCATGAAGCCAGATAATGCTATGCAATGGGGATTGGGCGGTATCAAGTGTGATGTGAGGGAGAATAGGACTCATTTTTGACCGTATTTAGAGGATTTGGTTTGAGTAGATTAAGGGTAATATTGCCCTAAAGTAATGTCACTATTGTGCCGATAGTAATGGTGAGTGGCTATAAAAATATAAAGTTTTACAGGAGGATAGTGTGAAAAGAGATATCACCCCGACTTCGGTCGAGAAAGTAATGCGCGAAGACGATTTTATTGTATCGATGACCGATACAAAGGGTCGTATTACATACGGCAACCGCATCTTTATTGAGTTTTCTGGGTACACCGAGGCCGAGTTGCTGGGCACTCAGCATAATATTATTCGTCATCCAGATATGCCAAGAGCAGTGTTTAAGTTGCTCTGGGACAAAATTTCTAAGCGTGAAGAGTGTTTTGCCTACGTTAAAAATATGTCAAAAGACGGCAGCTTTTACTGGGTGTTCACCAACGTAACTCCCACTTTTGATTCATCAGGGAATATCACCGGCTATTTTTCAGTGCGCCGTAAACCTAAAGAAAGTGGTGTTAAAACGGTTACTGAGGTTTATCGCTTGATGCTAGCGGCAGAAAAAGCGGCAGGGTCGGCAGGTGCAATTGCGGCCTCAACTAATCTGTTGGTTAATATTTTGAATGAGAAGGGGCTTAGTTATGACGAACTCGTCCTTGCAATTTAGGTTTTCGGCGCTCTTATGGGCGTTTACCGCAACGATGCTGGCGGCAACGTTGGCCGATGTCCTTTTGGGTGAAATCAATATTCCGATGGTGGTATTTACGCTACTTATTATTGCCTTGTCAGCATGGGGGCAAGTGGCAGTGCGACGTTGGCTCGCGCCCCTTGAGAAATTAAGAGTGGTGATCGAGGGAACGACTCAAGGGAAATTCAATCAGCGTGTCACTGAAATCGCATCGAATAAAGATGAGATCAGTCTGCTTTGTTGGAGCGTGAACGACATGCTCGATCAGTTAGGAACTTTTTTCCGCGAACAGGAAACCAGCTTCCGCAGCAATTCAGAGGGAAGGTTTTACCGCAAATCTTTTGGTGTTGGTTTACGTGGCGGCTTCAAAAAAGGTCTTGATAACCAAAATATTTTATTGGCCGGCATGGAGGAGCAAAAAATAGCTTCGATGCGCACCAAAATGCTATCTCGAGTGCATACGCTTAATACCGATAAATTATTAGAAAATCTTTTTTCTAGTCAACAAGATCTGCAAGTCATTACGAGCAATATGGAGCGTCTAGCTTCGCTGGCACGACAAACCCGTGAGGATGCGGATGAGAGTCGCGGCTCAGTGAAAGACGTGGTGCAAAAACTCTCTGGCATCGTCGAACGCGTTAATCGTGCAAATGTTGCCATTACTGAATTGAACGCACGCAGTGCTGAAATTACCAATGCGGTCGGTCTCATTAATTCCATCGCGGATCAAACTAATTTGCTGGCATTGAATGCGGCGATTGAGGCTGCGCGCGCAGGTGAAGCCGGACGTGGCTTTGCGGTGGTAGCAGACGAGGTGCGCAAGCTCGCGGAGAATACAAAAAATGCTTCCGAGTCGATTGGCTCGACCATGCTCATGCTGCAAGAAGATGCGGCTAGAATGCAAAAAGACTCTGGTGAAATGCACGATATCGCGAATTCATCACAGGGGGTAATTAGTCAATTGGAAGATAAATTCGCGCAATTTAACGCCTCAGCGGTAACCACTTTGTCCGGTGCTCGTTATGCACAAAATTTGAGCTTTGCTTCGCTGGTTAAGCTAGATCACATCATCTATAAGCAAAGGGCGTATGTACTGATTTCTGACCCAAGTAATAAAGAAATTCAAAAAGCAGTCGAAGTGGATCATTTAGGTTGTCGTTTAGGCAAATGGTATGCCGATGCAGGAAAAGAAGTATTTGGCGAAACAGCGTCTTATCGCAAGCTGCTAGAGCCTCACAGCAAGGTGCATAACAGTGTGCGAGAGGTCGTTACTTTGATGGAGAAGCCTTGGTTTAAAGATGACGCATTGCAAGACAAAATATACGGCGCACTAGAAGGCGCAGAGGAGGCTAGTGTGCGTGTGATGAACTGCCTTGATCAGATGGTTGCAGAGAAACACCCTGACATGGCAAAGGCCAGCTAAGCGATGGACTTAAAATGCAGAAGTTGATTTAATAGACGTGCTTATCTTGGTAAATTTGAAAATGATTTGGGAAATGATGAGCATAAATGGTACGTTAGCTTTATGTTTGCTCTCACTTGGTATGTCGTCTTGTGCTTTGTACACCGTGGCTTTTACGCCGACCACAATGGAATCTGCAAGGTGCAAAAAGGAGTGCGCAACGTCTTACCAAAATTGTAAATTGGCTAACTGTGAAGTGCGTCTTTTAACTTGCCAAAATTATTGTATGGATATTGATCGTATCGCGAATCAAAAGAGATGACTTAAATGAAAATGATGAACATAAAATTTACGCTGGCTATGTGTTTGTTATCCATTGGCATGTCGTCCTGCTCTGTTTATACCGTGGCATTTGTACCCACCACGATGGAGTCGGCGAGATGCAAGAAGGAGTGTGCGCTGTCTTATCAAAACTGCAATTTGGCTAACTGTGAAGCTCGATTGTTAACCTGCCAAGACTACTGCGTGGATATTGATCGCATTGCAAATCAAAAGAAGAGGTAATTTTTCAATATAGAAAAGCCCACCCGTTTTGGCGGATGGGCTTTTTGTTGAGCAGAATTATTGTGGCTCTGGAATGATGTCGCGCAGCACCTGAAACAGTTCGCGGAAATTTTTAGGCGGCTTCATTTGCTCTTTCTCTTTTACTGCGTTGCGAATTAAAGCTCTTAAATGTTGCGTGTCTGCTTGAGGATGTGCGGCAAGCAGTTCGGTGATTGCA
>JAUYFR010000232.1 GCA_030690855.1 Gallionellaceae bacterium | reverse complement strand
TTCCCCTACGGCCGCTATGCGCAACAAGCGCAAATGGAAATTGCCTACGCTTACTACAAGCAAGGCGAGCCTGCTCCGGCACTCAGCGCCATTGATCGTTTTCTCAAGCAATATCCGAATAATTCGCATATTGACTACATGATTTACCTCAAAGGATTGATCAATTTTGATGAGAACTTGAGTGGTGTCATCAACGGTCTTTCTCGGCAAGACCCATCTGAGCGCGACCCAAAGTCAGTACGCGAATCGTTTGAAGCGTTTAAAGAATTAGTCTCTCGTTTCCCTGAAAGTCGATACACACCTGACGCTAGAATGCGCATGCAATATCTGCTCAACACCTTGGCCGGTTCTGACATACACATTGCCAGCTACTACCTGCGTCGTGGCGCGTATGTCGCGGCAGTCAACCGTGCAAAAGGCGTGTTGATCGACTATCCACAAACACCACAAACTCGCGATGCGCTAGAAATTATGGTGCGTGCTTATGATGCGATGGGTTTAAAGCAACTGCGTGATGATGCACAACGCGTACTCGATCAAAACAAAACCAAGACTGCCATTATTCCTACCCCCACAAAGGCAAACGCGGCGCCACCAACAACCGGAGCTAACTCTTGAAATTTTGTCCTGCATGCGGCGCACTCGTTGAACTGAGAATACCTCAGGACGATAATCGTGAGCGTCACGTTTGCACCGCCTGCGACACCATCCACTACCAAAATCCCAAAATGATCGTGGGTTCCATTCCCGAATGGGAAGACGGTCGAATTTTGCTATGCCGCCGCGCCATCGAACCTCGCCACGGCTTATGGACCTTACCCGCCGGCTTTATGGAAAACAGCGAGACCACCGCAGAAGCCGCTGCGCGTGAAACACTGGAAGAAGCTAATGCCCGCGTTGAAATAGGTGAGCTTTATTCAATGCACAACCTACCCTACATCAACCAGGTGCATTTGCTTTACCGCGCACGGCTGCTCGATTTAGATTTTTCCCCTGGCGTAGAAAGCTTAGAAGTGGAACTGTTTAATGAGAACGAAATTCCGTGGGACACGCTAGCATTCCGCCCAGTGAAATACACACTGCAACGTTATTTCGCTGAACGAAAAAGCAACAATTTACAATTTTTCAACACCGACTTAACTCCCCCCGTACGGTTACCTGACCATCACGCTTAACTGCATTTGGTTTATTTAACATGAAATTCGCTCTAATTTTATTTAGCATTTTTCTAATTTCAGGTTGCGCCTCAACGCCCAACGCCGACCCGAAAGATCCCTACGAAAACTTCAACCGAAGCGTCTATAAATTTAACGATGCCTTCGATAGAAACTTACTAAAGCCTGTTGCCAAAGGATACGACACGGTTACACCAACCATCGTTCGCAAAATGATTAACAACTTCTTCTCAAATATTGAAGACGTTGGCATCACCCTCAACGACCTACTTCAACTCAAATTTAAACAAGCCGCCTCCGATGGTAGTCGTGTTTTATTCAACACCACCTTTGGCTTGCTCGGTTTAATCAACGTCACCGAACGCTTAGAAAAACACAACGAAGATTTCGGACAAACACTTGGTTACTGGGGAGTGCAGAGCGGCCCATATTTAGTGCTCCCCTTCTTTGGCCCCAGCTCAATTCGTGATGGCGTCGGCCTTGCAGGTGACAGCTATACGGGCGTCATCACCAACTTGCAAGATGTTTCCACCCGCAATTCGCTGTATGTGACAGACAAAGTGAATCTGCGTGCAAATCTGCTAGAAACCGAGAAAACGATGGATGATGCTTCTGATCGCTATGCCTTCATGCGCGACTTCTACATGGCGCGCAGACAAAACTTAGTTTATGACGGCGACCCGCCGCGAGAAAAATACATCGACGAAGAAGACTAAATTTAATGAGATAAGGCCTGCCCTAATATATCTTATTTAAAAAGCTCGAATCAATGCAAGCTGGCTTTCAGAACAGCGATATTCATTTTTAAAAATTTGAAATGTACTGAAGCTGCGACTGGAAATTTATTACTAGCAACAATCCTAAGCTGCATGAGCTTGATTGGGCACGACGAACAGCCCCAGTGTTTTACCCTTCAGAAGCTGCGCAAAATTTGCTGCTGGCACGGGTTTGCTATAGAGATATCCTTGAATGAAATCACACTGAAAGTTGCGCATGAGTTCAAGTTGGTGCTGATTCTCCACGCCCTCTGCAACAACTTCAAGGTTGAGCGCATGAGCCATTGCGATGATGGCCCGCGCGATCTCTCCATTGTCTGATGGCGTACCCAAATCTTTGACGAAAGACCGATCAATTTTCAGGATGTCGAGCGGGAAGCGTTTCAAGTAACTCAAGGAAGAATATCCTGTGCCAAAGTCATCAATGGACAAGCGCACGCCCAATCGTTTGAGTTCGCGCAGAGTCTTTACCGTATTTTCTACGTCATGCATCAACATGCTTTCGGTAAGTTCTAACTCAAGGCAATCAGGCGGCATCGCGTTTTCCGCAAGGGCCTTGGCGACTTTCTCCACCAAATTTCCGCTTTGAAATTGACGTGCAGACAGATTGACTGCAAGACGAATAGAGGGAAGCCCGTCTTCTATCCATTGGCGATACTGTCGACAGGCCGTTTGCAATACCCAGTCGCCGATGGGTTCGATCAAACCGCTGTTTTCTGATGCGGGAATAAATTCCACTGGCGGAATATTGCCTTTCTCAGGATGACTCCAGCGGATCAATACCTCAGCACCGATAATTGCGTTGCTATAACTATCAACTTGCGGCTGATAGTGCAGATGAAATTCGTCATGCTTAAGCGCCTGATGCAGGTCGGTTTCCAGTGTAAGTTTATGCATCGCACGGGAATTCATATCTGCACAGAAAAACTGATAATTGCCTCGCCCAAGATCCTCTTTGGCACGATGCATGGCGACATCCGCATTCTTCAGTAGCTCATCTTCTGTGACGCCATCATTGGGATAAACAGCGATTCCGATACTCGCAGTGAGATATATCTCTTGTCCGTTCAATATGAACGGGTGTTGATAAGACTCAATGATTCTCTTAACGATCGAAGCGGTATCCTGACTATCCTGAATGCTGTGTACCAAAATCAAAAACTCGTCGCCGCCCGCCCTCGATACGGTATCGATCTCATACATCACACTGGCGAGTTTATTGCCGACATCGAGCAGCAATTGATCGCCGATAGCATGCCCAAATCCCTGATTGATTGTCTTGAATTGATCGATGCCAAAATGCAGTACGGCAAGGGACGGATTGCCATCCCGTTGCGCGAGAATAAGCGCTTGCCGAAGGCGATCTCGAAACAGCGTTCTATTGGGTAGCCCTGTCAAGGTATCGTGATGCAAAGCGAATGAGGCAAGAGACTCGGTATGGCGTAACGCTGAAATATCTGTCGCCGCACAAGTGACTCCGGTAATTGTGCCCGCCTCATCCATCAACGGCTCAACTGAAATGTCGTAAAAGTATAAGTGCCCGTCGCTCTGAATCTTGAGTTCAGTTCGGTTCTCGTTGCCCGATTTGAGTACTTCGCTTTTTAATTCGGTTAGTTGAATGGCATTTTCCTGAGAAAACAAGTCAGCATCCGACCTTCCGATCATATGCATCTCGTGCATGCCCGCCAGCGGATTGTAGGCCCAGGTGTAGCGCAATTCGATGTCCTGAGTGGAAACAGATATCGGCGAATTGTTCAATGCCATACGGAAACGTTTTTCACTCTCTACCAGCGAGCGTTCCATTTGCAATTTTTGCAGTTTACTTTCAGTGACGTCAGCGATCATCAGCATCACACCGCTTACCCCACCCGTCGCATTTTTCAACGGTGTCGCCCATAGGTTGATTATTTTTTTCAAACTATAAAGGCCGAACTGATCTGTAATTTCTTTTTTGAAGGTGCTTTCGCCGGACAGCGCCTGCTCGAATATTTCTTCGAATGGGGAGTTATCTAAAGGGAAAAGATTTCCCCTCATTTCGACCTCGCTCCAGCTAAATAGCATCTCGGCCGCCTTGTTCCACAAGGTCACTATGCCGCTGTTGTCCAACGCAACGATTGCCAGCGGAGAGGATTTGATCAAGGCTTTTATATTCTCACTGGCCTTTTGTAACGAAGACCTGATCTTGCCACGGTCATCTCCAGAGCGCAAAATTACCAAGTTAGCTGGGTGGCCCTCCCACTCGGTCCTGCTGGA
>JAUYFR010000228.1 GCA_030690855.1 Gallionellaceae bacterium | reverse complement strand
AAATTAAATCGCTCGTTGATCAAAGTGAGCTAGTTCAAGAAACGCCGCTGAGAGAAATGTTGTATGTGGTGGCATGCAGCGAGCCGATTACAGAGAAAGTGATTCAAATAAAACAGAGCTACATGCTAGATCGCTATTTGTCTAAAGCGGCGGTCGTATCACCCACTGTCACGGCAGCCGTTCTGGGGCAAATGAGTGCGTTACTGAATGTGGCGGAACTGGAATGGGAGTCTTGCGCGACCGGCAATCCGGCGGCTTGCCCAAGATTTTTTACCCAGGCACAACAAATCGCCAAGCTTTCTGAGCAGCTCGACCAAGAGACTTTGCAATTATTGTGTCAGCAGATCACTCAGGCGGCGGGCCAGACAATTGAGCCTCTCGATATGGCGTTGGCAATCTTATTATTGCGCGGCGGCATCAAACATTATCAAAGCTTAGGTGAAAATTTTCACGAACAAGTGACTTTGTTGAATGTGTGCATGCAGGCAAATATTGCTAAAACGCCGATTGATTCGAGCGTTATTTCTCGCCTAGGCGCGCTCTATTACGAAATGAAACAAGAGGGCGTTGCAGCAAAGGTTTCGGCAGAAATGCTGCTTAACCTCAAGCACATTGAGCAAGGCTTAAACCAGTTTTTTACCGACACCAGTAAGCGCACTGAACTCACTAAAGTTGCCCACAGCTTGAGCCAAATTCAAGGCGGTATGCACATGCTGGTTTTGGATGTGGCAGGCCAAGTGGTGATGAGGTTGCGGCAAGCGGTTGAGCGTTATGTGAAAGAGCAAATGCCAGCGCCAGCGGAAATGCGCTGGGTTGCGTTGTCGGTGATTGCGCTGGTGGCTTATTTGCAGGGTATTGAGCTAGGGCAGCAACCCAGCTTGGCTGCCTTGCAAGAAGTGCTGCAGCAAACTGATGACGCGTGGAACGCAGCGTCCGCGTTAATTGAAGAAGAGAGCAACACTGGGGTGTCGGTACGTAGCGGTGACGAAAGCGAAGAGCTGCTCGAGGTCTTCTTGGAAGAAGCCGGTGAGGTGATGGAAACTTTGCGTAGCAATCTGCAAAGCTACCAAGCCAATACTGAGAATCGTGAAGCACTCATTACGATTCGTCGAGGCTTTCATACGCTCAAAGGCAGTGGCCGCATGGTGGGTCTAAAAGACTTGGGCGAAGTAGCTTGGGCAGTAGAGCGCGCCATGAACCACTGGCTGCAAGATGAGAAGCCAGCGACACCAGACCTGTTAGAAATGGTGGGCGATGCAGAGGTGCTGTTCCAGCATTGGGTAGAAATGTTGAGTGCGGGAAATGCGACTGCAACCATCGACACCTCGCCGTTACTCGCTGCAGCTAGCCGAATTGAGCATGATGGAGCGGCGCTAGAAGTAGTGCTGCCAGAAGTGGTCACGGCTGCACCTGTCGAAGCGAAAAAGACGGAGAGCGAACCTCCAACTGAAACTGAAGAAGAGCAAGCCGATGAGGCTATTGTCATCGGTGGGGTGAGCTTGTCGCCGGTGTTATTCAAGATCGCCACCGAAGAGGCGGCTAGTCACGTACTCGCATTGCATAAACAGTGGGAATTGTTACTAGCGAGTAATCCGCCCGTTGTTGCTTATGACTTTATGCGTTCGGCCCACACGCTTGCTGGCGTGAATCGCACTATGGGATTTTTGCCGATTGCTGAATTAGCCTATGCGCTAGAGCTGTGGTTAGAAGAGCGCATTGGTAAAGTGTTTGTGATGGATGACGCGCAGCTTGCGTTGTTAGAAGAAACGCTCACTTGTTTAGATGAAATGAGTGCAATGGTGCGTGCGCTGCAAATGCCCATGCCGCAGCCTGAACTGATTGCGCAGTTACAAGCTGCCCGTGAAATTCCGTCGCTGGCGCCCGCCAAGGGTGTTGAAATAACACAAACAAAACAACAGGTTGTGCGTGATCCGCAGCAGCAAGGAGACGCCGCAAAAGAGGAGCAAGAAGGCGGCATACACGATGAGGTGGATGAACAATTGCTCCCCATCTTTTTAGATGAGGCGAATGAGCTGTATCCACTGATTAGTGAAAATTTGCGCGCTTGGCAAGAACAAGCTGGTGCGGATGTAAAGTTAGGCCAGAGCCTGCAACGCAGTTTGCATACGCTAAAAGGCAGCGCACGTATGGCGGGTGCCATGCGCTTGGGTGAGCTAACGCACCAAGTTGAAGGGCGTATTGACGCCGCGATTGCTCACAATCAATTTGATGCCGTGCTGTGGCGTGAGCTGACAGGATATTTGGCCGCGATAGAACGCTCGATTGCTGAGCTGGCTGGGAAATTTGCCGCAACAGAAAGTGTTACTGAAACGGCCTTTGTGCCTGCACCCCAGACAGCGCAGCAAACCCTAGAAGTAGGTGCTGAGCGCGCTATTCAAGCAGCGGTGTTGCGTGTTCGCTCAGACATGGTTGATCGTTTGGTAAATGAAGCGGGCGAGGTGAGTGTTGCGCGCTCACGCATTGAGCTGGAGCTACGTGAATTTAAGAACGGTATTTTAGAATTAACTGATAGCGTGCATCGCCTGCGTCAGCAATTACGTGAAATTGAGATTCAAGCCGAAGGGCAAATTCAGGCGCGAACAATTAATACGGGCGATAGCTCTGCGAAATTTGACCCGCTAGAATTTGATCGCTTTACGCGCTTCCAAGAATTGACACGCTTCATGAATGAGAGCGTGCATGACGTACAAACCATCCAGCAAACCCTGCTCAAGAATATTTCCGAAACTGAAGCCGCACTCACTGCGCAAGGCCAGATTAACCGCGAGTTGCAGCAAGGCTTGATGGCGATCCGCATGGTTGCGTTTTCGAGTATTAGTGATCGTCTCTATCGCGTGGTGCGGCAAACTGCGAAAGAGCTAGGCAAGCGCGCTAATCTTGAGTTGTCGGGTGGCGAAGTTGAGCTTGACCGTAGCGTGCTCGAAAAAATGACCGCCCCTTTTGAGCACCTCTTACGCAATGCCATTGCGCATGGTTTGGAAGAGTCGCAGCAACGTGAGCGTTTAGGAAAAACGCCTATTGGCGAGATCCATTTATCGTTGCGCCAAGAAAGCAATGAAGTGGTGTTTGAGTTGAGCGACGACGGCGCGGGTTTAAATATGGAGCGCCTCAAGCAAAAAGCGCTGGAACACGGCGTGTTGCATGAGGGCGAAGAGATTACTGAAGAGCAAGCGATTCAGATGATCTTTAAGCCGGGTTTATCCACCGCACAAGAAATCACCGAAATTGCAGGACGTGGCGTGGGCTTGGACGTGGTGCGAAGTGAAGTGAGTGCGCTGGGTGGCAGATTGGATGTGGTCTCTACTCCAAGCAACGGCGTGCGTTTCACCATTCACTTGCCACTGACTTTAGCGGTAACGCGCACGCTGATGGTGCGCGCCGGAAAAGATATTTATGCGCTACCCGCCACGATGGTGGAGCAGGTGCAACAAGTTAAGCCGCAAGAGTTAGAAGAGATTTATGCGGCGCATCAAATGGAATGGCAAGGTAAAGGCTATCCCCTGCATTATCTCGCGCGCTTGCTGGGCGATGAGATCACCGAGCCAGTGAGCCGACCATACAATGCCTTGCTCTTGTTGCACAGCGGACAAAATCGTATTGCCGTGCATGTTGATG
Organism: Gallionellaceae bacterium; assembly: GCA_030690855.1. Taxonomy (GTDB): domain Bacteria; phylum Pseudomonadota; class Gammaproteobacteria; order Burkholderiales; family Gallionellaceae; genus PALSA-1006. The sequence goes on along the minus strand of JAUYFR010000228.1, from coordinate 5,224 downwards.
AACTAATTGGCAATCAAGAGGTCGTGGTTAAAAATATTGGGCCACAGTTGGCGCGTTTACCCGGTATCGCTGGCGCGACCGTAACGGGAAGTGGCGCGGTCGTACTAATTATTAATCCTATTCTGTTCGCACAACAAATTGCCGTTGCGCGCAAGGCCGAGAAAAAAGTAGTGGCAACCGAGCCAGTGCAGCACGTGCCGTTGGTGATGGTGGTAGATGACTCACTTACCGTGCGTAAAATTACCAGTCGTTTATTGTTGCGAGCAGGCTACCAAGTCGTCACGGCTAAAGATGGCGAAGACGCATTGGAGCAATTGGCGGATTTGTCACCTGCGGTGATGTTGCTCGATGTCGAAATGCCGCGCATGGATGGCTTTGAGTTGGCGAAACGACTGCGCCAAGATAGCAAAACAAAAATGCTGCCGATTATCATGATCACCTCGCGCACCGCCGATAAGCACCGCAACTACGCCCTAGAAATTGGCGTGAATGAATACATGGGCAAGCCCTATCAAGAAGATGTGCTGCTCGAATCTCTGGCGCGTTTCGCACCGCTGTCCAAATAAAACTCGCTAGTGTGGTGTTTGCTAGGTCGGGCTTCACCCGACATGTCGGACTAAAGTCCGACCTACAGAGAATTTTGAATAAGCTCCATCACGAGTGCAACACTAGGGAAGCGCTGATTTATTCGGCTCGTGTAATCAAGACGCGGTTCTCCCCCTGACAAGGGGGAGTTAGAGGGGGTTTCGGTTTTGACTGTAAGCCTTGTTGTACTTGGTGGTCAACCCCAAACCCCTGATGAAACAACTAGCTATTCTCAGCAAGCCTCTTAAAAGTCATCAAGTATTTATCGATATTTTTTTGCAGGGTGATTTTTTGTTGCACCGTGAGGACGCCATAAATATCAACAATCATTTGATCCGCAGCATTTTCAAATGCAAGTAAAGTCGCTTGGTTTTGAGTAGAGCGATTGAGTTCAGGTGTCATCAGCCATGCGAAAAGAAAGTTAGCGATCTCTTGTTCGGTAGCCTGGTTTTTTAATAGTCGAATTAAGCGAGCTTGTTGCTGCTCTCTAAAGCTGAGATAGAGTTCAGTGGCATAGGGTAGGCTGTAGCTCATGCCACGGATATTGGCTAACTGCTTGTCTGAAAAATGCCCCACAAAATCCTCAATATAATCAACCGTTTTCTCGGCGCGTTTTTTTAAGCGCTCCCCAATAATTTCGGCTAAATCAGTTTTGCGCTGTTTTGCATTTTTCTCCGCAAACGAATTTTTCAGCTCATCAATCTGCGCCGCATTTAAACCTTTAAGCAATTGTACGGTGGGCGCAATGGCAGGCTGCAGGGTGCGGCTATAAAGCGATTTCACTAAGATCCTGAGGCGGGTGACATCTTCACGTTTTAGTGCCGCGCCTGACTGGGTGAGTTGTTTCGTTTGCGTTAGGAAATGAATGTACTCTGGCAGCATCTGCTTGCGATGCCACTGCATGTAAGTATCAACCTCTTTTTCAATCTGCGATTTTTGCGCAGCATTAAACGAGGTGTAGCCATTAATGTTGTAACGCAAATAGGTATCGGCATGATTGTAGCCAACCGAAATAAGGCTGCACCCAGAAAGGGTGAAAAGCAGAAGTGCTGTGATGAACTTAAACATGATGAGTATGTGTATCACATCCACCAATAAAAAACGTCCTAAAGCATTCACTTTTTCTGCCGATAAGTAACTCATCAGCGAAATAAACAGAATTACTTTAGGAGGTGTGCCATGTCAGTCATTATGAATATGAGTAACTATGAAATTGAGCGCGAGGCTTTGGCACAATCAGATGATGGACTAATGCACCGAGGCTGGAATCCCCAGTTACATTTGGCAACGCTCGATCACATGTCAACGCTCATCAAGCACCATAGTGAATTGCCAGTGAGCTTGGTGACGGCCGATGCGGAGACGTTTTTGCAAAGCATGTATTCGTATCGCGGCTAACGGTAGATTGGGCTATTGCCCGATCTACCACAGATTAAAACAGTACGATGGCGAAGTAAGTTGCTACAGGTTTACGCGATAATCTGCTGCTGATAGCACGGTGTCGTATAAGCCAACAGCATCATCAGAGTGTCTCGAAATGCCGGTATATTCCAAGCTCGCATCTTCGTAGCGTTTGAATTTATACACTGCGTCGTTCATCAAGCCGCTATTGAACACGCCCAAGCTCACCAGCAGTTCAAAATCTTTTTGTGTCAGCCCCGTCACTTTTTTGAACAGCGCGGGTTCTAGTTGCAGAATTACATCCTTCAAACTGCGTTCGCGGTAATCGGTCAAATACATAAACACTGGAATGCGCGTGGCGAATTTAATCAGCTTTTCCTGAATTTGCTTCCGCATGGATTTGTATTCTTTTTCTTCCTCGGTGAGCTGCTTCTTTTCGGTTGGCGTTAAATCGCGTTCACTGGCTTCGGCTTTGGCTTTTTTGACCGAATCGGATTTGTTGATGATGGTTTCAATATCTTTATTCAAGGTGCGGAAACCTTCAATGCGCATCATGGCCTGCATCGCTTCCTCGCTGCGCATCAGCTTTTCCAGTGTGCCATTGTCCACATTCACCAGTAACGCACTTTCCCAACGCCGCGCCAACAAAGTCGCCGTCGTACCGCTCATCGCCATATCCAAAATGCCGGCGGCATCAATTTCTTTCATCGAACTGCCGTCGTAGGCCAGCACCGGCAAGAAGTGAATAAACTCGGCAACTTTGGCTTCGGGATTATTCTCATCCACGTTTAAGCGGCAACTGTAATCGGCGATTTGGCGTAAGGCACGATCCGGTGCGAAGTCGAACACATAGCATTCGTTTTTTACAATCAATTCATTATTGGGATCATTCGCATCATGCCCGCGCAACACCCACGGCGTTTGCACCCGAAATGCAGCTTGAAAATAGGTTTCCGGGCTGGATGCATTGCGCAGCATAAAAATCCCCGTCCACGGGGCGACCGACACGCCCGTGGTTAATTTGCCACACGACAAGGTGATAGTTTTAGTTTGCAGTGGGTTGCCCATTGCTTTTTTAACGGGTGGCAACGCTTCCGTGCCAATGCCCGCATCACTGCCCGCAGCCACAACGACTTTGTAATCCTGATAAAAGCGATTTTGCTTTTGCTGGATTAAATTGTTCATGGCATGACACGCAGCTACCGTCGGCAAGAACCAAAACGTATGCGACAACACATTCAGCAGACGCACATCCGAAAACGGCATCGGCGGTTTTTCTGCGCCCAGTTTCAAATTATCAATCGTGGTTTCCGCAAACGCCCCGCGAATTAAATCCAGCCACTTTTGCACTTCATTTTCATAGGTGAATTTCGCCAGCAATCCTTCGCCATTGGCGGCAAAAAACAGGTTCAAATCAAACTCATTGAATTCGCCCTTGATGGCCACATCGCGAATTGCATCGGGTAATTTGTACGTGAGCATCACCATTCGCGGCAAGGCGGCGTAAGGATTATTGGCGGCTGTCCAGGCGGCTTTGGCTTTTTGTTCGTCGGAATACGTCCAGTTGTAAATTTGTTCCTCGATAAATTCACCGGAGGAAATTGCGCGGAACGGCGTGCCTGACAAATACAAATAGGCGCGGGTGGTAATCGGCATATTCCCTTCTTCAAAATACGCCATCGCCTCACCTTCCGCCGCGATCAGCTCCCGCTTATCTTCCGCTTCGAACAACTCTTTGGCACTGTCGCGCCATGCGCCGTAATGGTATTCATCAAACACCACGCAATCCCAATTCGTCGCATGTACCCACTCGTTTTGCGCCTTAATGCCGCCCGCAGAATTCTTGCCCAGATAATCTTGAAAAGAGCCGAAACACACCAGCGGCTTCGTATTGTCTATCTGCGCTGCTTGCACACCGTCCCGCGCAATAAATTGCCATCCCACAAAATCGACATGATTGGCTAAATCTTCTTCCCACGCATTTTGCACGGCAGGCTTAAAGGTCAGAATCAATACCTTCTTCCAGCCCATTTTTTTCGCCAATTGATAGGTGGCAAAGGTTTTGCCGAAACGCATTTTCGCGTTCCACAAAAAGTGCGGCGTTTTATCGGGATTCTCGGCGCGAAAGCTGGTGAAGTATTCCATCGCCTTTTCTACCCCCGCCTGTTGCTCTGGGCGCATGGCAAAATTAAACGTGCGCTTATCGTCCTGCGGCTTGCCGGTTTTCACTTCCAGCAGCGCCGCTTTCACCGCAGCCAAATCGCACGCAAACCATTCGCCGTTTTCGCGCTGAATCTGTTTGCGCGTTAGCACGCGATGCACGTCGTGATCGGTAAAAAAACTGCCATCCTCGCGCAGCGCAACTTCGTCTAATTCGATGGTGTGCGACTGGCTGGGCAAATTGACGGGGTATTGTTCTGCCACCCGCGCTTGCACGCTTTTGGTGGTGTAGCCAACTTTCAAGCAACCCACGTAGCGACTATCTGAGTAAGCGTAGATTCTGGGCGGGTTAAGTGGCGGGAAAAAATTACTCATCGGATAAATCCATCGGGCGAATCATGGATTCGATGAAGGAGATTTCGTCAGCGGTAAGGCCGTATTTTTTGTAGAGTTTTTCGTCTGTCCACGGTTCGGAGAAGTCTTGGATGGGGACGAATTTATAAACTTTTGATGAGGCATCTTGGGTTGATTTGTGAAGCAGCACCATAAATCTGAAAAATTTTGTTCGTATATATGAGTCTAGATTTTTTGCTAAATATTCATTCTCATAACTACCAACGACTATGTAAGTTTCGGTGCATGCAGTGTTTGGCGGAACGACGAATGGCTTCCCCAATATTGGATGAGGAAAAGCATCGCTGCCACTGCCGGCACGTGGAATTAACACCTTGAATTTATCGACGATATTACTGTTGTTGATGATTTCGGATTTTTCAATAAATCCAATCCCTCCGTTTTGATAAAGCGTTATACCGTTTTCAAATTTATTCACCTTGCCTTTGAAGGTTGTTGGTAAGCCAAACGGTTTTCTCGAACTTACTTGTTTCATGATTGATTTTTCACCAACCAGCCTTACTTTTTTAACGATAGAAATCGCTTCGTTAAATCGTATAAAAGTTTCCGCATCTTTCTCAAGTAGTGGTCGCTCCATAGTTGAAACAAGCCCATCGAGACTGTAGGCAGATACCTTGCATAATCCGCTATCGTCTTTCTTCCAAAGAAAAAAACAAACACCGCC
>JAUYFR010000225.1 GCA_030690855.1 Gallionellaceae bacterium | reverse complement strand
AGCAATGACCGTGGAGATGGCACTGCTGCGACCTGTTACGGCGCCGCGCTGCAAGGGCTGCATTTGCATCATCCGTTTAACGACCGCGCTGTGCCGATTATTTGCGGCGAGCACGTTACGCTGGAAGCCGGTACCGGCTTGGTGCACACCGCACCGGCGCACGGTCTGGACGACTACTTCGTCGGGCAAAAATATAATCTGCCGAACGATAATCCGGTAGGCGATGACGGCAAATTTATTTCGACCATACCGGATGTCGGCGGCACACCATTGGCTGGGGTGTTCGTGTGGAAGGGCAACGATATCGTGCTGCAAGCGCTGGAAGCAAGCGGGCATTTGTTACATCAGGAAAAACTCAAACACAGCTACCCGCATTGCTGGCGTCACAAGACCCCGATCATTTTCCGTTCCACGCCGCAATGGTTTATCGGCATGGAGCAGCATGCCGATGTGGGCGGCGAGCAGTTGCGCACACTGGCGAATCAAGCTGTGGCAGACACGCAATTTTTCCCAGCATGGGGACGTGCGCGTCTCGAAGCGATGATTAAAAATCGCCCAGACTGGTGCGTGTCGCGCCAGCGTAACTGGGGCGTGCCGATGACCTTCTTCGTGCACAAAGAAACCATGGCGCTGCATCCGCGCACGCCAGAGTTGCTGGAAGTGGTAGCTAAGCGTATCGAGCAACAGGGCATCGAAGCGTGGTTCTCTTTGGAGGCCAAAGAGTTGCTCGGCGACGATGCTACACACTACCGCAAACTCACCGATACGCTCGACGTGTGGTTTGATTCCGGTGCGACACATGCGGCCGTATTGGCGCAACGTGGTGAATTGAAATTCCCTGCGGATCTGTATTTGGAAGGCTCTGATCAACATCGCGGTTGGTTCCAGTCATCGTTACTCACCTCCTGCGCGATGAATGATCGTGCGCCTTACGATGCGCTGCTCACGCACGGTTTCGTGGTGGACGGGCAGGGGCACAAAATGTCTAAGTCCAAAGGTAACGTCATCGCGCCGCAAAAGATTTTGGATACGCTGGGCGCGGACATTCTGCGTCTATGGGTTGCCTCTACCGACTATTCTGGCGAGCTGACCATCTCCGATGAAATTTTAAAACGCGTGGTGGAAGGCTATCGCCGCATCCGCAATACCTTGCGTTTCTTGTTGGCGAATATCGCTGATTACGATCACAGTAAACATGTGTTGCCTGTTGAACAATGGCTGGAGATTGATCGTTATGCCTTGGCGCTGACGCAAAAGTTGCAAGACGAAGTGCGTGCGGATTACGACCGTTATGAATTTCATTTGATCGCACAAAAATTACAGGCTTTCTGTTCTGAAGCTCTGGGCGGTTTTTATCTCGACATTTTGAAAGATCGTTTGTACACCGCTGGCGCGGATTCGCAGGCAAGGCGCTCGGCACAAAATTCGCTGTATCACATCACTCATGCCTTAGTGCGCTTGATCTCGCCGGTCTTGTCATTCACGGGCGAAGAAGTGTGGGCGGTGCTGACGGGTAAAGATGAAATCAGTGTTTTTGAAGAGCAGTGGTACACCTTGCCAGCACACTCACTAGATCAAAAATTGATGGATTCATGGCAAGCCGTGCGCGAGGTGCGTGAGTTGGCAAATAAAGCCATCGAAGAAAAGCGTTCACAGAATTTGTTGGGATCTTCGCTGCAAGCTGAGTTGGATATTTATGCGTTCGGTGCAAGTTATGAAGCGTTGGCTCGTTTGGGTGAAGATTTGAAATTTGTGTTCATCACCTCGCGCGCTACATTGCATCTGCGGGAAGGTGCTGGAGTCGGTTTTGGTGTCGCTCCAAGCACACATACCAAGTGCGACCGTTGCTGGCATTACCGTGAAGAGGTGGGTGGCGATGCCGCGCACCCTACTTTGTGCGGGCGCTGCGTAAGTAATTTGTATGGTACGGGTGAAGCACGTCGTTATGCTTAAGCGCGAAAAAAATTCCCCTCGCCCGTTTGCGGGAGAGGGAGTAGGGGAGAGGGTGTTATCGCGCTGGCTGATGTTGGCAGGTGTGGTGATTTTTCTCGATCAACTAAGCAAGTTATGGATCAGCGCGCACTGGGCTTATGGCGAAAGCTATCCGGTGACGAGTTTTTTTAATCTGGTGTTGGTGCATAACGAAGGTGCGTCGTTCAGCATGTTGAGTGATGCGGGTGGTTGGCAACGCTGGTTATTTAGCGGCATTGCGGCGGTCGCTTCAATTTGGATTCTTTGGCTGCTACGTAAACATCAACAAGAGAAATTATTTTGTATCGCGCTTGCGTTTATTTTGGGCGGCGCGTTGGGTAATTTAATTGACCGCCTTGCATATGGCTATGTTGTTGATTTTATTGACTTATATTGGAGTGAGAGCCACTTTGCCGCATTTAATGTGGCTGATGCGGCAATTAATATTGGCGCTGCTTTGTTGTTGTGGGATAGCTTTAAAAATAAGGAAAAGAAATGAAACTGCTGCTCGCAAATCCAAGAGGTTTTTGTGCGGGCGTTGATCGCGCAATCGAAATTGTGGAACGTGCCTTGGCATTACATGGCGCGCCAATCTATGTGCGGCACGAGGTGGTGCACAATAAATTTGTGGTGGATGGCTTAAAAGCCAAGGGCGCAATTTTCATCGAAGATCTGAATGACGTACCTGCGGGCAGCATTCTTATTTTCAGCGCGCACGGCGTACCGCAAGCGGTGCGACAAGAAGCCGAGACACGCGGTTTAACCGTGTTTGATGCGACCTGCCCCTTGGTGACTAAAGTGCACATCGAGGTCTCGCGTATGCGCCAGCAGGGCAAAGAAATTATCATGATTGGTCACAAAGGCCATCCAGAAGTTGAAGGCACAATGGGGCAGAGCAACGGTGGGATGTATTTGGTTGAGTCTCCAGCCGATGTTGCTACGCTACATGTGAACGACGAACAAAATCTTGCCTTCGTCACGCAAACGACGTTATCGGTGGATGATGCCAGCAGCATTATCGCGGCGCTTAAAACACGCTTTCCATTTATCACCGGCCCGAAAAAGGATGACATCTGTTACGCCACGCAGAATCGACAAGATGCGGTTAAAGCACTGGCGCAACAGTGTGATTTAGTGTTGGTTGTAGGGTCCCCGAATAGTTCAAATTCAAATCGTTTACGCGAAGTAGCGGACAATTTAAACGTGTCGGCTTATCTCATCGACAATGCGGCTGAGCTGCAAGCTGAATGGCTAAAAGATAAAAAGCATATCGGCATTAGTGCAGGCGCGTCAGCACCCGAGGTGCTGGTGTTGGAGTTGATTGAGCGTTTAAAACAACTTGGCATCAATGAAGTCAGTGAGCTGGATGGGATTCTAGAAAACGTTTTTTTCCCCTTGCCTAAATCACTCGCCAAAAGCGCACCTGAGCAAGCTAATTAATTCAATGTCCAGCCAATATATTGTCGTGGGTGCAGGCGCACTGGGTTTGGCCAGTGCCGAAGCACTATTGATGCAAGGCGCATCGGTCACGGTGTTAGAGCGAGGCAACGTCGGACAAGAGTCGTCTTGGGCTGGCGGCGGTATTCTTTCTCCTTTGTGCCCCTGGGATTACCCTGAGGTTGTGACGCAGCTTGCGATGCGCGGCGCAGCAAAATTTGCTGACTGGGCGGCCAATCTCTACGCAACAACCGACATTGATCCAGAATACCAGCGAAGCGGTATGTTGGTGCTACCGCCATTCGACAAACGTGCAGCGCTAATCTGGTGTGAGAAAAATCACGTTCAAGCTGAAGAGCGAGATGAAGGGCTACTATTGCCAGCGGTGGCTCAGGCGCGAAATCCACGTTTGCTACAGGCGATGCGTGCACGGGTAGAAAAACTCGGTGGAAAGATCGTTGAGTACTGCGAGGTGAAGGAATTTGTTGCCGAGGGAGATGCCATTGCTAAGGTGGCGACCACTCAAGGTGAGTTTAGTGCAACGAGGTATATCGTGACTGCGGGCGCATGGTCTAAACAGGTGTTGGCAGAACGTGCATCGCAACTAAGCATTAAGCCAATCCGTGGGCAAATGCTACTGTTCAAGTTTGATACGCCACCACTGCAATATATCGTTTTACAAGACGGCATGTATCTCATTCCACGCCGAGACGGTCACCTCTTAGTTGGCAGCACCTTGGAAGATGTTGGGTTTGATAAAACGACAACTGATGAGGTGCGCGAAATGTTGTTGCGGCGAGCGAGCGTGCTGTTGCCAGCCCTGACGTCAATGCCGATTGTGAAACATTGGGCAGGGCTACGACCCGGTTCACCAAACAACATCCCCACGATTGGAAAACATCCACGCTTAGCTAATCTATACATTAACAGCGGGCACTTTCGCTACGGTGTGACGATGGCACCAGCGAGTGTGGAGATTTTGCTGAATGAGATTAATGGTAAGTCGCAACCGTTTGACATCTCACCCTATCGTTGGGCGGTCTAAGTCGTAGTTACTTTTTTGACGCTGCCAAAATAATCATATTGTCTTGATGGGATGCTGCGCTGAACTTGCAGTATTCCTTAAACTCATTCACGCGTCTCGGTTTAGCATAGAAAAAATCTTGAATCTCGTCGCACTGCTCATGCTGGAGAGTTAAAGTAACGCCGAGAATTTATACTCGCACTTGAGGGGGCGACGAAGAGGTCAATGCGGCCGCAGTTGGCTAGATTAGCTAGCACGACTTCCTCTGGCGTGCTTGTTAAGCCCTGTGCCGCGAGAATAGGGTTTTCGTGTGACACCACCAAAAATTTT
>JAUYFR010000223.1 GCA_030690855.1 Gallionellaceae bacterium | reverse complement strand
CCAGCACCTCCGAGGCGATGCGCATGATTGACGCAGGGGCGGTTAAGTTAGATGGCGAAAAAATCAGCGACAAAGCCCTGCAAATTAAGGCCGGGGCAGTGGTCGTGGCGCAGGTGGGTAAACGTAAGTTTGGGCGGGTGACTATTTCTTAGAGATTGATAATTCGTGCTTTTTTAATTGCTTAGTCAATCAAAAAAAGGACTTTAGTATGAGCAAAATAATTCCACCTAATACTAAACTGTTCATCCATTTCATGACTTGCATTTCAGCTTTTATCGGAGCGAGTTCTTTTTGTAGTGCTAACTCTAGGTCGTTTTTGGTCACTAACTCTTGATCGGAGGAAGCCTCCTGATAGGCAGTGGCAATGCCTTTTGCTTTCTCATCATCGAAGCCACTTTTTTTGAGTGTCTCAACGAATTTCAAAGTGTCGAATGTAACCGTGCTCATGCTGTATCCTTTCGAAGTGGAAATAGTCTAACCTGTTTTTGCAAGTAAGCAAACTCGGTGATCTTGTCTGCTCAGACAGTGGTATGAGGGGCTGACGAAAATCGTCACTCAGGCTGACGCGAATTGACGCCGTCATTCCCTCGTAGGCTGCAGTCCGGCGTTAAAGGATTTTAAAATAACTCAATATAATCAATGTATTGATGTTTTTATGAATTCCTGTCTGAGCGGGAATGACGATCAAAATAGCTGGCACGCATCCTGCTGATAGCTAGGCGCACACCTCGTGTGTACCCTTCAACAACAAAGGAGCATCAAAATGAAACAAATCCAAAAAGGTTTTACATTGATCGAATTGATGATCGTGGTAGCGATTATCGGTATTTTGGCTGCGGTAGCGATTCCTGCGTATCAGGACTACATCACTAAAGCTAAAGTATCTAAAGTGGCAGCAGCAGTTGAATCGGTCAAGTTGGCAGTTGCAAGCTTCGCACAAGAAAACGGCGGTTCAGTGACAATTACAGCCGACAATTGGAGTTCTCTCGGTATTTCAACTAACGGCCCGACTTTTACTACTGAAGTGACTGATATTAGTGTTGGAACCGCCGGTGGAATCGTGGCTTCGGTTCCTGCATCTGTTACAGGTACAGCATGCACAATTTCTTTCACTCCAAACTTTGGCGCTACTGCAACGACTTGGACTGTAAGAGCTGACGCAACTGCAGTGGCAGGATCTACCATCACCATTGCTGCTTGCCCAACAGTAGTACAAAATATCGTTGCTAAGTGGATCTAATTTAGTCAGGCTTGTTTGCGTTATATTTGAAAAGCCCCTCTTCGGAGGGGTTTTTCATTTCAGGTAACCCTCAGTTGGATTGGAGTCATGGATACATTCTCGAAGCTGTATTTCCCGCGTGATCGAATCAAGGCTCTGTTATTGTTACTGTCGGTCAGTTTGGTTTATTTGCCGTTCCTCAATAATCCGCTGGTGTTCGATGACGTGCCATTTTTTGGTGGCGCGTTAAGATATGCCGAGTCCTATTTTAATTTGGATTTTCGCTGGTTTCCCTATACGTCATTTGGCGTTACTTCGGTTTTCTTCGGGGAAGCCCCTCTTGTTTTTCGCGTGCAGAATTTGTTGCTGCACGGCTTGAATGTTTTGATGTTGCTGTTGGTGCTGCGGCTTTGGATTACATTGTTCATTGAGGAGTCTGCGGCACGAAAAATGGCAAACTGGGGCGCGTGGCTGGCAGCCTTGGTGTTTGCCTGTCATCCGTTGGCGGTGTATGGCACGGGCTATCTGGTGCAGCGCACCATTGTGATGGCTACTCTGTTTACCTTGCTCATGCACTTGGCGTATTTTCGCGGCTTGATCGACGGTGACAAGCGCTATGCAGTGCTGGCCGTGGTGGCTTATTTTCTTGCGGTCTTCAGCAAGGAGCATAGCCTGCTGGCTCCGGCGATTTTATTGCCCATGAGCTGGGTGCTGCGTGAAAAAATTAAGTTGTCAAATCGTGTACTACTGGCGACCTGGATTGGTTTCGCAATCATTGCGTTAATTGTGGTGCTGCGTACCAAAGGAATTCTTGGGGTAGTCTATGAAAAGGATGCGGCTACGCTACTGGAGCAAGACGGGATGCTCGCAGGTTTGCCGAGTGCGCATCTGTTGAGCGTGCTTACCCAAGCGGGATTATTTTTTAAATATGGCCTGTTGATGCTGTTGCCGAATCCTGCATGGATGTCGGTCGACATGCGCGAAACTTTCATCACGGATTTAATGGCGTGGCAAAGCTGGAGCGGAATCGTCGCGTATATCGCTTATGGTGCGGGTGCTTTGTGGTGTCTGCTGCGCGGAGGACGCACGGCCTTGTTCGGCTTGGCGTTGCTTTATCCTTGGTGTCTTTATCCCGTTGAATTTTCCAGCGTGCGGGTGCAGGAAATTTTTGTACTGTACCGCGCTTATCTGTGGTTGCCGGGATTGCTGCTACTGATTCCGCTGGTTTGTAGCGGATTGTCGGAGCGAAAAATCATGCTGGTGGGGGCGCTGAGTGCATTGGTACTCATGCCGTTGGCGTGGAATCGCCTGACGGTGTTCTCAGATACCTACCTATTGTGGGATGACGCCGTGCAATTGTTGCGTGGCGAGGATAAGTCGGGGGCACATCGAACTTATTACAATCGCGCACAAGCATCGGTAGAAAAGAAAAATTGGGATGCCGCGATTACGGATTATAGAAAATCGCTGACAATTAATTCATCCTACCCTGAGGTGAATGTGATGTTGGGCTGCGCGCTAAACAATGCCAAACGTTTTCCAGATGCAATTATTGAATTTGATAAAGCGATAACAATGCAACCGAGTTTATCAAGGGCCTACTATTACAAAGCATATGCATTGAAAAATATGCACGATAGCAAGGGGGCGATGCTGATGCTTAAGAAAAGTTGTGAGTTGGGACTGAAGTTTGCTTGCGTTATTGAAGCTCAGAATAGAGACTCAAAAGGACGCTGACTCACCGTTAATTTTTTCTTCGCTGTGCCGCAGCAATCTCTTTAAACTGCTTCAGCTCAGTCTCAATCGTTGAGAGTTCGTAGTAGTCTGTTCCCATTTGTTTTGCGAGTTCGAGTTGTTCAATCGAACCACGCAGGTTGCCGTGCAAGATGTAGTTGTAGGCGAGTGCATGATGCTCCTCCTGTTTTCGTCCCAGTATAGAAAATGTTCGCGCTTGCAGCTCGTAGAGCTTTGCATCGTTAGGGTGAGCGATGATCTGTTCGTTGAGTAATTTGAGCGTTTCCTCAAAGCGGCGCTCTTGCATTAATACTTCGGCATAGTCGTAAATCAGCGCTCGATGTTGCGGGAAATTTTGTGTGGCAGTGCGATAAAAATTAGCGATATTTTTATCTTGAAGATTAGTTCGTTTTAGCTTGCCTGCCAGTGTGGTGATCATCGCATTCGTGGGGGCTTGTTGTTGCAATGCGGCGAATTCTTGTTCGGCTTTTTGAGTTTGGTTGTTGCGCAACAAGGCAAGCACTAAACCGTAGCGATTGGCGATGGGGTTGCCAAATTTTTGTTCACCTAAAGCCGCAGTAAAAAAGCTCACTGCTTCGCTAGGTGTTTTGGTGTTGGCATTGAGTTTTGCGCGCACAAGTTGAAAATTGAATCTATCTGGCACGAGGTGAAAGGGGTGTTGCTGCACACGGTTGCCTACGTCAGCAATGCGTTCTGCGGTAACAGGGTGAGTGCGCAAATAGGTGGGCGTATTGCCTTCGGCGATGCGAGTGGCGCGTTGCATCTTCTCAAAAAAAGCCGGCATTGCGCGGGTGTCGAAACCGGATTTTTGTAACGTGCTTAATCCAATACGATCGGCCTCTTGTTCGTAGGTGCGGGTAAAGTTGAGTTGACGCTGCATCGCGCCGCCTTGTGCGCCATAGATGGCGGCGGTGGCGGCTTGTGGGTTGTCTCGGGCAGCGATGATGGCGACGGCAATCGCGGCCATCGCAGCGAGCGTGTCATACTTTTGACCAGACACCATGCGCGCTAAGTGATGTTGTGTGACGTGCGCAACTTCGTGGCTCAGCACCGAGGCAAGCTCCGATTCATTTTGTGCGAGCAAGATTAATCCGGTATTGACGCCGATAAAGCCGCCAGGCATAGCGAAGGCATTAATCGCGTTGTCGTTAATCGCAAAAAATTCGTAGGCTTGAGTGGGTTCGCCGCTATTGGCAATCAATGTGCCACCAAGTTGATTGAGGTAATCCGCGATTTCGGCATCGTCCAGATAGCTTTTGTTAGCGCGGATTTGATACATGCTTTGTTCGCCGATCATGCGCTCTTGTTGCGGCGAGATTGCCTCTTGAGAGACGTCGCCTAAATCAGGTAAGCCATCGGCGTAGCAAGTTAGGGTAAGTGAGCAGAGCAGGGGGAGGAGCAGTTTTTTCATGGGCAGTATGATAACGGTTTTGCGCTTTGGTTCCCACATGGGGCATAGACACATTTAGTCTCTTATCCTTTAGATGGTGTCAATACGGGACAAAAATTTTTGTAGGTCGGGTTTTAACCCGACAAAACGCATTAAAAAGGCAATGGCTGTCGGGTTAAAACCCGACCTACGAAAATCCTCTTTGGGACTCCGGCTTGCACGGCTTAGGATTAGCACGCAAAATAAACTCAATTAGTCATGTGGATTGCAATGGATAACATCGGAAAGTATCAGATTGTTAAAGAATTGGGGCGCGGCGCGACTAGTGTTGTGTACTTGGCCTTGGATCCTTTTAATAACCAGCAGGTCGCGATTAAGCATTTTAATTTTGATAAGTTGCATGACAGCTCGACTGCAAAGGTTTATCGAAAGCTGTTGCTGACTGAGGCTTCGCTCGCTGGAAAATTATCTCATCCCCACATTGTAAAAATTCATGATGCGATGATGGATGGTGACGTGAACTATATCGTTATGGAATACGTTGAGGGCGAGACCTTGGAGCGTATTGCCGAGGTGGACAATCTCCTTAGCTTAGGTCGCGCCGCTGAAATCGTTTACAAATGTTGCAAGGCTTTGGAGTATGCGCAATATCAGGGCGTGATTCACCGCGACATTAAGCCAGCCAATATTTTGTTGCGAGGCGAGAGCGATATTAAAATTTCTGATTTCGGCGCGGCGATGTTGGATAGCCAGCAAAGTACGCAGGTGAGTGGCGTGGGTTCGCCGGCTTACATGTCGCCCGAACAAATTAAAGAGCAGGTACTCAATCATCAAACGGATATTTTTTCTTTGGGTGTGACGATGTATCGCATGCTCACAGGAAGGCTGCCCTACGATGCGGCGAATAATTACAGCATGATTTACCAGATCATGAACATCGAGCCACCGCCACCCAGTACGTTCCGCCCAGAAATTCCTAAAGAGTTAGACGCCATTGTGTTGCGTGCGATGTCAAAAGACATCAAGCAACGCTATCAAACGTGGGATGAATTCGCGCGAGATCTCGTTGCTTTTATCAGCTCTGGCGTGGAGCCGCAGGCAGAAATTTTTGACACGGAAAAATTTGATACGGTGCGTTCGTTGTCATTTTTTAAAAATTTTACGGATGTCGAATTGTGGGAGGTGTTGCGTATCAGCGAGTGGCATAAATTTGATGTCAATCACCATCTCATTGTCGATGGCGAAGTCGGGCGGCATTTTTATATTTTGGCGCAGGGCACGGTCAAGGTGTTAAAACAAGAGCGACTGCTGGGCCTGCTGCATAAGGGGGAGTGCTTTGGCGAAATGGCACATCTAGCTGAAAAAGATTCCAAGCGTTCTGCGGATGTGGTGGCAAAAACTAATTTAACGCTAATCGAAATTGATCCGGAGATTTTGGCTAAAGCTTCGCAAGGCTGTCGCTATCAATTTAGCGAAGTGTTTTTACGTATGTTGGTGAAACGGCTTTCTGTGGCGAATACGCGCATATCTCATTTGTTGAGCGATAGCCATGAGCCGAGTTAAATCGTCATCAATTTTTAACTGACTTGGGCGATCATCGCTGTGTAAAGTTAACGTTCACGAGACCAATCAATAATGAGTCATTTGAAAAATGCGTTGCAAGAAAGCGTGGCGCAACAGCGCGCTTTACTCGCGACGGTGTTACGCGAGCCCTTGCATCAACTCGCCTTGCGATGCGCTAAGGCGTGGGGTGATCGCGCACAACTTGAATCCTTGTTGGGTGATGCGCTGAAAGAACTGCCGTACTGTAAGCATCTTTATGTGCTGGATGCGAATTTGATTCAACTAACCGACAATATCAGCCACGAAGGGCCGCAGATGGGCTTAGGGCGAGATCGCTCTATGCGTCCCTATTTGGGTGAGCTGACAGAGCATGCTGAGTTTACCTTGTCGGGTGCCTACATCAGTTTGCAAGAGCGTCGACCCTCGCTCACAGCGACGCAAAGTGTGCGTGACTTGTCGGGTGAGCTGCTGGGGTACATCGGCGTTTATTTTGGTTTACGTGATTTGCCTTTGACCAGTGCGCTGTATGAGGAGCCGCGCCACTGGCAGCAGGTGAAAGGCGATCCCTCTATTCGCAGTACGGTGTTTCAACAAACTCGCGCTGAGAGCTTGATGGATCAGCATCTTGATAACGTGATTGGCGTGGTGACCGAGCTGATGCTTTATCACGGGGTGTTTCATGTGATGCTGCACTTCTCTAGTAGTCGAGCGATTGTGTGGGTGATGGAAGACCCCTATCGCTATCGCTTGTTGGATATTGAGGCGTTGATTGATCCTGATATTTGTTTTGCGTTTCCTCGCGCGACTTACCCTGAGACTGCGATGGTGCCAATGAGCCGGGTGCGGGAGGTGTTAGAGGAGTTTCGTACGCTACGTTTGCTGGACGATATGTTTTATTTGCGATCGGGTACGTTAAGTATATTTAATGGCTTAGTCGGCCTAACGTTTTCTTGTGATGGCTCGCACTACATTCCTTACGATGAATTTTTGTGCAAGGAAACTGAGTTTTGGCGTGGCATTACTTCAAGTAAAACTTAGCCCTGAAGTAATGAAATTAATATAGCTCAATTCAATCAATTGGTTGCGATTAAATTGAGCGTCTTTTTTAGGGCTGAACCCACGCCTGCGCTTCTTCGTAATCGCCAAATACGCGAATATCCGCATCAACAAAAATGCGTGATAACCACGCTTGCCAAGTAATCCACTGGTCATCCGTTACGACGGCGATTTTGCTGAAGTCGTGCTGGTGTTCGCGGCTGAAAAATTTAATCTCTTCCCATGCCACATCGGCGGTGTAGTCGATCATGCCGCGCAGATCAAATAGCAAATCAATTTCACCTGGCGTTTTGAGTTTATAGCTTACGTTCTCCTCAAACTGTTTGAAGTCGGCAATCGTGAATTCACCTAGCACGGCGATATTGACGAGGGTATTGGTTTGTTGAATGGTAATCATGATTTCCTTTTTACTTATGTTTCGGTGATGTTCTAAAGCTTAACACACCACTGCTAATGATGAGCGCGATGCCGAGCCATCCTTCTGCAGGAAGTGTTTCTCCCCACAAAAAAATTCCAAATATGCTGGCGAAAACAATGGTGCTGTACGACAGGGTGCTGGCGACCAAAGTGCTACCTCTTGTGTACGCTCGTGTCAGGGCGAGTTGCGCCAAAGTGGCGCTGATGCCTAAGCCCAATAATAGTGGAATGCTTGCTGTCGTGATGGGGTGAACCTCGGTGAGTAACATGCCGACACCACCGAAGACTGAGGCGATGAGGCTGAAGTAAAACACCACGCGCCATTCGGGTTCGCCAGACGCGCCTAGTTGGCGCACGTTAAACATGGCGACACCGGCTAGCAATCCTGAAATTAAACCCAGCAGTCCTGGAATGATTTGTTCTTTTTCGAGTGTGGGGTGTAGTAGCAATATGGTGCCGATAAAACCCAGCACGATGGCCGAAACCAGCGGCAGATGAAAGCGCTCGCGAAAAATCCACATCGTTAAAATTGTCAGAAATAACGGTGAGGTGTAGTTGAGCGTAATTGCGGTGGCAAGTGGTAGCACAGTGAGGCAGTAGAAAAATAACATCAGTGCAATGGAGCCTGAGAGCCCACGCCATAAGTGTCCGCGCCAGTAGGGTGTGCGCAGTGAGCCGCGTTGTTGGCGGATTAAGGCATAGACCACAAACAGGCCGATGAAAGAGCGGTAGAAAACAAGTTCAGTATTTGAAAAGTGCGCAGCGCCGAGTTTGACGAAAACGCCCATGCAGGCGAAGAGCAAGCCAGCAACCAACATCCATAGTGCGCCCATCTTAATCTCTTCTGGTTAATTGCTAGCCACTTGAGGCGTAAGTGTTTTTGTAGGTCGGGTTTCAACCCGACATTTTTTCTTCGATTCACTAAACCCTGTCGGGTTGAAACCCGACCTACAAAAAACCAGCCAGCCGTTAGAGGTGCGGATCAAGATTGCGGCGCAAAAACTCATGGAAGTGCAGCATGCCATCTTCAGTCGGTGACTGATACGGCCCTACCTCCTCAATACCTTGCTGATAAAGCGCTTTGCGCCCTTGCTGCATTTTCAGACAGATGATGTCATCTTCCACTGCAGTTTCGTGATATGCCTGTTTTTCTGCTTCGATGTATTCGCGTTCGAACAGCACAATATCTTCGGGATAGTAAAACTCGACGACGTTGGTACAGGCCTCGGTGCCGCGAGGAATGATGGTACTCACCACCAGTGTATTCGGATACCACTCAACCATGATGTTGGGATAGTAGGTCAGCCAGATCGCGCCGTATTTTGGAATGTGTCCGTTGTTGTAGCGCAGCACCTGCTTCGCCCATTGTTCGTAAACAGCACTACCTGGCTTGCGCAACTCGTTATTGATGCCCACGGTTTGTACGCTGTAGTGTTCGCCAAAATCCCAAGATAAATCATTGCA
>JAUYFR010000221.1 GCA_030690855.1 Gallionellaceae bacterium | reverse complement strand
CAGGCTGCCGTCCTTGCGCCGATGCCGAGTTCCAAACAGCAAAGGCTCGCCGCGCATGATCGTTTGTATATTGCGTTTGACCTTCTCCTGATCATGCTCTGCCTCCACCAGCGTAACCGGCTGATTCAGCAGCTCTTCGCTGCCGTAGCCGGTCATAATGCAATAGGCAGGATTGACATCAACGATCAGCCCGCTCTGTGCGGAAATCAGCCAGAAACCGTCAGATGTGGTTTGTACAATGGTTCTGAATTCGGCCTCGGCTTGCTTGCGTTCGCTGACATCTCGGTTGCTGACGCGACGCCCCATGAATTTCCCATCCACTCCGAAAACCGGGCGGCAGCCATGGGCGATCCAACGAATTTCCCCGCCGCGCCGCACAATGCGAAAATCGACGTTGTCATCGTCACGACTTTCAAAACCTGAAATATGTTTCTGCGCCAAATGCCGGTCATCTGGGTAAACGATGCTTTCAAGCAGGCCGGGGTCGGATATAAACTCCGCTTGGGAATAACCCGTGATCTTTTCACAGGACGGGTTCATGTAAAGTATTTCCCGATTTGCCCCCTGCCAGTATTCCCAGTCGTAGGTATAGTCGGCCACGATGCGGAGCGTGTCTTTCTGTTCTGCCAATGCCGCACTAATAGTGATGAGGCGCATCCAGGCACGGTAAAAAAACCACGACAGCAGCAACGTAAACATGAAAAAGAGCACCAGCAGTGCCAGCACGTTGCTGGCTTGGTTTCGCCACTCGGCAAGATAATCATCGGAGGCCAGGCCGACGATGATGAAGTAAGGTAAAGAGGCAGGCTTCCTGAAAGAAAAAACCCGCTCGATATTGTCGATACCCGCCGGAGCAATGTAGGTGGCGGATGTTTGCCCCGCTTTGGTCAATTCCAAAAATTTCGGCGATGCGGCCTTGTTGCCGATGGATTCACCAATGCTCTTAGGCTCAGGATGACGGACAATAAGGCCGAAATCCTTGTCGCGCAAACCAACAACCCCGTTCTTCCCAATATCAACAGAGGAAAATGTTTTGCTGAGTTGTTCCAGCGCAATGTTCGCGTACACCACACCACCGAAAGAGCCATCCGCTGAACGGATTCCCCGCGACATGGTCACCACCCACTTCTTATCGATGCGCGCCAACACCGGCGTGGCGATAACTAACCCTGCCTTGGGATTGTCGCGTTGAGCAATAAAATATTCACGATCGGCAACATTAACACGGGTATCGGGTATTCCGCCGTTGCCATACTTGACCTCCCCCTTTGCATCGGTGATCCGCATACTCGTTACATCTGGCAGATAGGTCTTCAGCCTCGCCAATAAAGCATTCAACGCTTGAGTATCGACCGTGCCTTTGGTGCTTTGCCTTCTGACTTCTTCCGCTGCCGCCAGCAGACTAATGTCGATCTTATCGGCGACATCGATAAGGTGCTGCTCCAATAATTGCGAAATATTGCGCGTAGTAACCGCCGCATCTTCCTGATCCTGTAGCTTGCTGTGATTCAGCCAGTTCATCGCCAATACTGCAACGAACAGATTGACCAGCAGGACGGTCAGCGCCAGCCGCTTGATAATGGATGAGGTGGAATTTTCTCGGTCGAATGGCTTATTTATCATTGCATCACCCATGAAGGTAAAACATACAACGCTTAAGAGCAGAATAGTCGAAGTGCAAAAAGAAAAAAGTTACGGTCAATAAATTATGCCGCCTCAAGAATGCTGTAGCAGTAACTGAATTCAACGCTCAAATTTTAGCACGTAGCAGCGCATCTCAAATCCTGAAGTCGCCTCAACCTCAACCAAGGTGACTGTGGCTTTGCTGATAAGCTCTTGCTTGTGGCTGTTGACTTTTCTTCGGCGGTTACGCGTCAAATGGATTTTTTATTTCCACCCCAGTTCCACGAAAATCATCTACGTTGCGTGTGACAACGGTTAGATCATTAATTAATGCAATTGCGCTATCGACAATAAAAAGGGGAGCCTAAGCTCCCCCATGATTCTTCAATACTCATTTACGACTTTATTTGTCTAAAACAATTACCTCAGATTAAGCAAAGTTCTTTGCAACGAAATCCCAGTTAACCAAGTTAGCAAGGAAAGTCTCAACAAACTTAGCTCGCAGGTTGCGGTAGTCGATATAGTAAGCATGTTCCCAAACGTCCACGCACAACAAAGCCTTGTCGCCAGTCGTCAGCGGAGTGCCTGCGGCGCCCATGTTGACGATATCCAAAGAGCCATCAGCCTTCTTCACTAACCATGTCCAACCAGAGCCGAAGTTACCTACGGCTGATGTTTGGAAAGCTTTTTTAAACTCATCAACGTTACCCCACTTCTTGTTGATGGCATCTGCCAATGCGCCAGTAGGAGCGCCGCCGCCATTAGGCTTCATGCAATTCCAGAAAAAGGTGTGGTTCCACACTTGCGCTGCGTTGTTATAAATACCGCCAGAAGATTTCTTCACGATGTCTTCCAAAGAAGCATTTTCAAACTCGTTACCTTTGATCAGGTTGTTCAAGTTCGTCACATAAGTCTGGTGATGCTTCGCATAGTGATATTCGAATGTCTCTTTAGACATGTGGGGTTGCAGCGCGTCAGTTGCGTAAGGCAAAGCAGGTAGAGTGTGTTCCATGTTATCTCCGTTTTAAAGTGAACTAAATTGATGTGCAAAATGGCGCAGCCATTGGCAAGTAATATACCACAGGATTTACCTCAACTATTAATCTCAATATTACAAACTGAGAAATTTTTCTGGCGAGAGCCAAGCAAAACCTCGATGCAGTATGATGCGAGCCCCTTGTCGCTCAAATCATTTTTATGTCTTGGTTCATCACTAATTTAGTTAGCGCCTTCTTGCTACCACCTCTCAATCTACTGATCGTGGCGATGATTGGCTTATGGTTTTGGCGTAAGCGCCCGCTACTCGCTCGCAGCCTAATTAGCCTGTCCATCGCACTCCTGTGGCTACTCTCCACGCCTTATTGCGCAGACTATTTGTTGCACGAATTAGAAGGCTCACCTCAGGCAGTTGATCTCAAAAACCAGCACGCAGATGCCATCGTCGTGCTGGGTGGCGGCACTTATTTTCATGCGCCTGAATACGGTAATGATACGGTTAGCGAAGCCGCATTGCTTCGCCTACGCTATGCCGCCAAACTTTATCGCGAAACGGGCAAACCGATTTTAGTAACCGGTGGCAAACCTCTCGGCAATTCGCTCTCCGAAGGCGAGCAAATGAAGCAAGTGCTGACACAAGAATTTAATGTCCCAGTGCAATGGGTTGAAGGCGAATCTGACAACACGTTCGAAAATGCGCGCATGAGCTTCAAGATTCTTAAAGCCGCAGGCATCAGCAAAATTTATTTGCTCACCCACGCGTGGCACATGCCCCGCTCGCGCAAGGTTTTTGAAAATGCAGGCTTCACTGTCATCGCTACACCAACGGCCTACACCACACGCTACGAAACCGATTTGCTGACCTTTATTCCCAACGCTGGTTCATTGCATGACAGCCGTATCTTCATGCACGAGATGATTGGAATGGCGTGGTATCAATTAAAATCTACACTCTAAATTACGGAGAAAAATCACATGAAAGCACGCATCAAGTGGGTTGAACAGGTTTCATTTTTGGGTGAAACAGAAAGCGGCCACGCCGTACTGATGGATGGCCCAGTCGAAGGCGGCGGTCGTAACTTAGGCCCGCGTCCAATGGAAATGGTGCTGCTTGGCACTGGCGGCTGCACCACTTACGACGTGATTCACATCCTTAAAAAATCACGTCAACAGGTGAGTGATTGCGTCGTAGAAATTCAAGCAGACCGCGCTGACGAAGACCCGAAAGTCTTTACCAGAATTCACTTTCATTTTGTGGTGACGGGGAAAGAATTGAAACCAGAACAGGTAGAACGCGCGATTAAATTATCAGCAGAGAAGTATTGCTCTGCCTCTATCATGCTCGGCAAAACCGCCGACATCACCCATGACTTCGAGATCATATCTGATTGATTTTATTAAGATTTATTGAAATCACTCCAGTTTTGTAGGTCGGACTTGAGTCCGACATGATCGACAAGTCGGGCTCAAGCCCGACCTACAAAAACCTTAAACCCAATAAACGGTTTTCGTCATCACCACTGACATTCCCCGCATCGCCAATTTCACCGGTAGCGGCAACTCCTCGCCACCCAGTTCAATTGCCATATCGGCGTGGCTTACTTCATCTACATACATCTGTTGCACCACGGCACGGCTCTTGGCATCTTGCGGAGGCAAGCTATCAAGGTGGCTTTGTAAATGCGCGCCCACTTGGCGCTCCGTTTCCGCCAAAAATCCTAAATTCCATTTATCGCCCGCCACGCCTGCGACCGCACCCAACGCCAGCGAACCGGTATACCAGAGCGGATTTAAAAAACTTAAATGGCTACCCAACTCATCTACCCGTTTTGACGTCCACGCTAAATGCTCGGTTTCTTCCCACGCGGCGTGTTTTAATTTTTCTTGCACAATCGGGTCACGTGCTGTCAGCGCTTGTCCTTGATACAAAGCCTGCGCGCATATCTCACCTGTGTGATTAATACGCATCAATGCCGCCGCATGTTTTTTCTCGGCATCGCTCATCGACGCATCGGCAACATGCTCATCAGGATAAGGTCGCGCAGTAGGCGCTTTCGCCATCAAGGTGCGCAGACCTTTATCAAACTCCACAATCAGGCTATCTAAATTCAACATGCGGCACCTCTAATCGATTTTGTAATGGGATGAAATGTAGGCAATCGGCCTAATGCTGTCAAATAAAAAACGGGCACCCGAAGGTGCCCGTTTAACTCTGCATCAATACCGACACTAGGCCGGCAAAGAATTAGAACTTCTTGCTTAGACCAAGAGCGATCATGCTTGAACCACCACCAGCTGCTGTAGCACCCAAACCACGGTTAGCTACGCTAACTGCTGTGCTTGATGTACCTTGAGTTGTAGCAGAGTAAGCTGCATAAGCAGTTGTTGTTTTTGACATAGGCTGCAAGAAAGCTACTGTGTAGCTTGAAGCATCCTTGTTAGCTGCAGTGCCAATTGATGACTTAGCATAGCTCACTGCAACAACACCAGTTGCAACTGGTGCAGTTGCACCAATACTCATTACTGTATTGTTACTACCTGCTACACCAGTGGTATCCACTTTAGTAGACTGGTATGTTGCCTTCAGAGCTACTGCATCCATCTTGTAACCAGCGCCCAATGCAAACTCAACTACGTTTGAGTTTGCTGTTGGATTGCTCGTTGTCAAATAAACAGCTCCTACTGTCAGTGCATCAACTGCATAGTCAGCAGAAACTAAAGTTGCACCAATTTTAGCATTGGCTGCGGTTGAAGCCACTGCTGCGTTACCTGTACCTGTAAATGCAGTAGAGTGATTGATTGCAAATGACAAGCCACCCATTTTTGGTGAGATGTAAGCAACAGCGCGCTGTGCACGTGCAGCTGCAGCAGAAACACCAATGTAGAAGTCAGTCTTAGTCAAGTTTTGCAATGGGGATACTAGAGAACCAGCAACAACATCGTACTTTTTACCGAAATCAATGCCAGTTGTCTCTAGGTAACCAGCAGCAACGGTACCGAAATCACCCGCTACAGCCAACATTTCTGAGCGAGCAGCGCCAATAGTGTCACTAGTTGCAGTGTCCAAAGCGTATTCCAAAACAGCAACAGCCTTCATGCCATTGTCCAGATCTTCAACAGCTTTAACGCCCAAACGTGAAGTTGCCAAACCGCCAGACCAACCAACGATGTCGCTCTTCTGACCATCAGCAGCCAAACGCACAACAGCAGCGTCAACAACGCCGTAAACATTAACAGTAGATTCAGCGAAAGCTGAAGCAGAGAAAGCAGAAGCGATAGCCAGTGCGATTAGTTTCTTTTGCATTATTTAAATCTCCTAAAATATTTTTTTAAGTTCACTTCAATTTTCATCAGCCAGCTTACTGCCTAACTGAATCAAAATTCCCTTAAGGTGAGAATTCAGAGCGCATTAAGCAGTATTCGCTTATATACCTGCAAGTAATTTAAATATATGCGTTGCTTTTTTACAACCCCCCAAAAACCTGAGACAGCTCAACACCCGGCTCATCAGCGCGCATGAAAGCCTCGCCCACAAGAAAGGCATTCACCTGCTGCTCGCGCATAAGTTGCACATCCGCCAGAGTAAAAATACCGCTTTCAGTCACCACGATGCG
Source organism: Gallionellaceae bacterium (assembly GCA_030690855.1). GTDB lineage: Bacteria > Pseudomonadota > Gammaproteobacteria > Burkholderiales > Gallionellaceae > PALSA-1006. Next base: position 2,343 of record JAUYFR010000221.1, on the reverse strand, counting down.
ATCTTGTGGAATGCGAGCCAGCAAACCAAGCGTTGTCTGCAAGCTCACCTCAAAGGTGCGCAAATTACGATTATTGATTCCAATCAATGGGGTAGCTAATTTCAGTGCAATATCTAATTCATCGCCATCATGCACCTCAACCAACACGGCCATGCCAAGCTGATGCGCCAATGTTTCAAATGCCTGCATTTGTTGAAGAGTGAGCGCTGCGGCAATAAGTAGGATGGCATCCGCCCCCATCGCACGCGCCTGATAGATTTGATATTCGTCCACCATAAAATCTTTGCGCAATACGGGTAACTCGCAAGCTGCTCGCGCCTGCTTTAAATACGCTTCACATCCCTGAAAAAACTGCTCGTCAGTCAAAACCGATAAACAAGCAGCTCCGTGCTTGGCATAGCTAGCGGCAATTTCTGCGGGATGAAAGTCAGCGCGAATCACACCTTTACTCGGGCTGGCTTTTTTGATTTCGGCGATGACGGCTGATTTTCCAGCGGAGATTTTGTTGCGAATCGCTCCCACAAAATCACGAACTGGTGGCGCCTGTTTAATTTCCGCTTGCAACTGGGTTAGCGATTTAATTTGCTTTGCGGCGCTAACTTCTTGAGCTTTAACCGCGAGGATTTTTTTTAGGATGTCGGACATGCTGATTTCTTTCAAATTAAGGCGCGCATTCTAGCGCAAGCGTGGTGCTAAAATGCGGACCACTCTGTGGGTCGGGTTTGAGCGTGTGTTGTTGGGGCTTTAGCCCCGTACAACCACGGCCTACCCCTTGCGGGTGCAACACGACGACCAAGAAAGCCACACAAATGGAAAATATTAAAAGTTATATGAAGACGGTCGGGCAGCAAGCCCGCGCTGCTTCGCGCGTGATAGCACAGGCCGACACTAATGCTAAGAATCGCGCGCTCAACAACATTGCGACAGCCATTTTGCTGAATAGCACCAAGCTCATCGCCGAGAACGCAAAAGATATTGCCGCAGCCAAAGCAAATGGCTTGGATGCAGCTTCGATCGACCGCCTTACGCTCACCGAAAAAACAATCAAAGGTATGGCAGAAGGTTTGCAACAAATCGCGACACTACCTGATCCTATCGGTTCAATTAGCGATATGAGTTATCGCCCTTCAGGCATTCAGGTAGGCAAAATGCGCGTACCTCTCGGCGTCATCGGCATCATTTATGAGTCACGCCCTAACGTCACCGCAGACGCAGCGGGCTTGTGTTTAAAATCCGGCAACGCGGCGATTTTGCGCGGCGGCTCTGAGGCGCTTTATTCCAACCAAGCGATTGCGGCTTGCGTGCATCAAGGTTTGCGCGAAGCGGGCTTACCTGAAACTGCCGTGCAAGTAGTCAACACCACTGATCGCGCAGCGGTAGGCGAGCTGATCACCATGAAAGAATATGTGGATGTAATTGTGCCGCGCGGCGGCAAGAGCTTAATCGCACGCATTTCGGCAGAAGCAAAAGTGCCCGTGATTAAGCATCTCGACGGCATTTGCCATGTGTACATCGATAACGAAGCAGATTTGGTGAAAGCAATTCGTATTGCAGACAACTCCAAGACACATCGCTACGGTGTGTGCAACGCAATGGAAACATTGTTGGTGAATGCTGAAGTTGCCGAAAAGGTACTCCCCGAGTTGTGCAGCATTTATTTGAAGAAGGGTGTTGAGCTTCGCGGTGATGACGCCGCACGCAAACTAGTTGCCCAGATGAAAGTTGCCACCGAAGAAGATTGGCACACAGAATATCTTGCGCCGATTTTGAGTGTGCGCGTGGTGGCTGATTTAAATGCCGCGATTGAGCATATCAATACTTACAGCTCGCAACACACTGATAGCATCGTGACTGAAAATTACACCAAGGCCATGCGTTTCTTGCGCGAGGTGGATTCCGCTAGCGTAATGGTAAATGCTTCGACGCGATTCGCAGATGGCTTTGAGTATGGCCTAGGAGCTGAGATCGGCATCTCAACGGACAAGATTCATGCGCGCGGGCCAGTGGGGTTAGAAGGTTTGACCTCGCAAAAATTTATTGTTTTGGGTAACGGGCAAATTAGAATTTAACAATTACATCGTAGGACGGGCTTCAGCCCGACAATCTATCGCCGGGTTAAAGCCCGACCTTCACAAAGAAAGATGAAATATGAGCCAAATTATCGACGTTAAAGTGCCGGACATCGGCGGATTCAAAGGTGTTGCGGTGATCGAGATCAACGTTAAACCCGGTCAAAAAATCGAAAAAGAACATGCACTCATTTCGTTAGAAACAGACAAGGCCACGATGGAAGTGCCCTCTCCTGTTGACGGCACAGTAAAAGAATTGAAAGTAAAAGTGGGC
>JAUYFR010000220.1 GCA_030690855.1 Gallionellaceae bacterium | reverse complement strand
ATCCCGATCTCTATTAACTTTTTTTTTGTTAGCGTGATGCTGCGAGCTTTTGCTAATCGATTGGAAACTAGAATAATATCCATGCCTCCCCTTTCTTCAATTTAAACTTTTACAATCGTGCCAGATCGACTAAACACCTTTTTTAGCGCCAGCCGAGAACTAAGCCTTTTGTCAAAAAAGGCCAATCAAATCATTGCGTTACAAAAAATATGGGAGCAGGCCATCCCCCCCTCTTTGAGGCGTGGTTGCCACGTTGCATATTTAAACCAAAAAACACTTACTATCGAAGCGAACAATGGTGCAATTGCTGCCAAGTTACGTCAAATGACCCCAGAGCTAGTAGTGCAGCTCCACGAAATGGGCGTCGAGGTTACTTCAATTCAGGTGCTGGTGCAAGTTAGCGCCCCCCACCTACCCCATGAGGAGCCTGCCAGAACCTTGAGTATATTAGAGAAGTCACTCATCACTGACTTTGCCGATCAGCTAACTGAATCTCCTCTGAAAGAAGCTTTAAACCGACTCGCACATCGCGACTAAACGAGAACCCTCCAAGCGATTAGTACGTACCTCTCCAACAAATACAACACGCCAAACACAAGTAACAAAACCACTACAAAACGCACAACTTGCCAAGCGAATCGTAGAAACTTTTGTTTTCGCGTAAAAAAATATAAACCGAATGACAATACAATGACTAACGCGGAGATAATAAAGAGCAGTCGCAGTGCCAACATGGCGTAATGAGAAGACTAAGCGGCTTGCAGTTGCAAACGAAGGAAGTCAGGCGCTTCCTCTGCTTTATCGAAAGTGACAAATTCCCACGCTGACTCGTCCGCTAGCATTGCACGCAGCAGCGCATTATTAAGCGCGTGTCCTGACTTATAGCCTGAGAATGCCCCAATCAATGGGTGTCCTAACAAATAAAGATCGCCCATCGCATCCAATACCTTATGTTTGACGAACTCATCATCAAAACGCAAACCATCTGGATTAATTACGCGATATTCGTCCATCACAATCGCATTATCAAGATTGCCACCTAGTGCCAACCCTTGCGAACGCATGTATTCAACGTCCTGCATAAAACCGAAAGTACGGGCACGACTAACTTCTTTAATATAGGAGTGTTCACCCAAGTCAACCGTGACCTGCTGCTTGGTATTGGCAAAAACAGGGTGCGCGAAATTGATGGTGAAGTTAAGTTTGTAGCCGTTGAACGGATCAAAGCGCACCCATTTATCGCCATCCTTCACTTCAACCGTCTTTTTAATACGGATAAACTTCTTAGCAGCCGACTGCTCAACAATGCCCGCTGATTGAATCAAAAAAACAAAAGTACCGGCACTGCCATCCATGATCGGCAACTCAGGGCTACTAATATCAATCACAATATTGTCGATCCCCAAGCCCGCAAGTGCTGACATCAAATGCTCAACAGTCGCCACTCGCGCACCATTCGCCTCTAGGCAAGTAGATAAACGCGTGTCGTGGACTGCATGTGCCTCAGCCTGAATATCTACAGGCACTGGCAAGTCAACACGACGGAACACAATCCCACTATTGGCGGGCGCTGGACGCAAAGTCAAATACACCTTTTCGCCCGTATGCAAGCCAACACCAGTTGCTTGCACCGTCGTTTTTAATGTGCGTTGCTTAACCATTTTATCTCTTCACAATGACTGCAATAATTGACGCGCAGTTTATCACAGCCGATCTAGTCACCCCGATCGGTCCACCATAAGCCTGCGCTCACTTTATCAGTCAGCCTGCTTACGCAAGAACGACGGGATATCCAAGGTTTCCACGCCAGACTGTTTCATTGCTTCTACCGTAGCAGCATGGTGACGTCCGGTACGCATTACTGCGGGCATATCCAATTCGCGGTAATCAACAGAAGGCAGGTCATGCGTACCTGTACGCAATTGCACCTGAGGCTGAGGCACCAACATTGGTTTCGGCTTTCTAATTGCACCTAAACCTGTCGCCACAATCGTTACGCGCAACTCATCGCCCATCGCCTCATCAAATACCGAACCCACAATTACCGTAGCTTCTGACGCTGCAAACTGGAAGCAATTCATCACGTCATGCAACTCTTCCAAGGTGAGATTGCTGCTGGAAGTGATGTTGACCAGCACACCGCGAGCGCCTGACAGATCAACGTCTTCTAGCAATGGGCTAGCAATCGCCTGTTCTGCTGCGCGTTTCGCACGATCTTCACCGGATGCAGTTGCTGCGCCCATCATGGCCATGCCGTTTTCAGACATCAATGTACACACGTCTGCGAAGTCCACGTTCACCATACCGGGAACATTAATGACTTCAGCAATACCCGCTACTGCGCCTTGTAGCACGCCGTTTGCGGCCTTGAATGCAGCTGGTAGTGTTGTTTTGCCGCCAAGCACCTCCATCAACTTTGCGTTTGGCACGATGATGAGAGAGTCAACATACGCCGCCAGCTCTTCAATACCTGTCTGCGCCAAACTCATTCGCTTACCTTCGAAAACGAATGGTTTTGTCACCACAGCAACCGTCAAAATCCCCATTTCCTTAGCCACTTGAGCAACCACAGGAGCTGCCCCCGTACCCGTGCCGCCCCCCATACCTGCGGTGATGAACACCATGTTCGCGCCACGAATAATCTCTGCGATGCGCTCACGGTCTTCTTCAGCTGCGGCCTGGCCAATTTCTGGTTTAGCACCTGCACCCAAACCTTTAGTTAGCGCATTGCCTATTTGCAACTGCATGCGTGCCTTGCTGCGCTTCAGTGCCTGAGCATCAGTATTGATTGCAATGAACTCAACACCCTGAACGCCCTGCTCAATCATGTGATCAACTGCATTGCCGCCGCAGCCGCCTACACCGATCACTTTAATTACAGCACCATGCGGTTGTGCATCCATTAACTCAAACATCGTTTTCTCCTTAATTAAATTACTAACCTATACCCAGAACGACTAACCCCTAAATCAAACTTCAACTCAACCTAAACTTCCAACTCAAAAATTTCCTTGAAACCACTCTTTCATTCTTGTCATCACATCTTTAAATGAGCCTGAACTCATGCGATGAACCTCATTTTTTTTCTGCTGATCCAATCCGTACAGCAGCAAGCCAACACCTGTCGCGAAGCGTGGCGTCTTAACCACATCAGATAGACCGCCAACATAGCGTGGCAACCCTAAACGCACTGGCATGTGGAAGATTTCTTCGCCTAGCTCAACCATTCCTTGCATCGCGCTGCTGCCACCGGTAATCACGATGCCGGATGAGAGCAAATCTTCGAAGCCACTGCGACGCAACTCGGCCTGCACCAAGGAGTACAACTCCTCTACGCGCGGCTCAATCACATCCGCCAGTGTTTGACGCGACAATGTTCGTACACCGCGCTCACCTACGCCTGGCACTTCAATCGGTGCTTCATCCGCCAACTGACGCAAGGCGCAGCCATATTTAATCTTGATGTCTTCCGCATCTTTGGTAGGGGTGCGCAAGGCCATCGCAATGTCGTTGGTAATTTGATCGCCCGCGATTGGAATCACAGCGGTGTGACGAATTGCACCTCCCGTAAAAATCGCCACATCCGTCGTGCCTCCGCCGATATCGACAAGGCACACGCCCAAATCTTTTTCATCATCTGCCAACACAGCGCGACTCGACGCTAGTGGCTGCAAAATCATTGAGTTCACTTCCAAGCCACAGCGATGCACACACTTCATTATGTTTTGCACAGCCGCCACGGCACCTGTGACGATATGCACCTCCACCTCCAAACGCATACCGCTCATACCCAAAGGCTTCTTAATGCCCTCTTGCCCGTCGATGCAAAACTCTTGCTCAAGAATATGAAGAATCTGTTGATCACTCGGCAGGCTGATCGAACTTGCCGTTTCCACCACCCGATCAATGTCAGCCTGAATCACTTCTTTGTCTTTGATTTTGACCATGCCATTCGCATTCGAGCTACGAATATGACCGCCGGCAATGCCGGTATATACCTCGGTAATTTTGCAATCTGCCATCAACTCTGCATCACCTAATGAGCGCTGAATCGCCCCCACCGAAGCATCAATATTCACCACCATGCCTTTTTTCATTCCAGAAGACTCGTGCATGCCAACACCAATAACCTCTAGCGTTCCTTCTGGCTTGACCTCGGCAACAATGGTGACGATCTTGGACGTGCCAATATCTAAACCAACAATTAGGTTTTTAACTTCTCTGTTTTTACTCATCACATTTACCCTCTAAACCCTGTTAGCTGAATTCTGTTTTTCTGGCGCGCCCACACCGCTTGGCAAGTAAGCTGCAAAACCATTGCGATAACGCAAATCAATATGCTTCACTGGAGTGGCCAGCGTCGCCACACTGTAGGGATACACCCCGACAAAACGGGCTAAACGTTGCTGCATTTGCTCACGTCCCAATTCCAAAACCATTCCATTCTTCAAACGCAACTGCCATGCATAGCGCGGCGACAAACTAAGCTGCGAAATTTCTTGCTGCATCGGCAATAGCTCATTTTTTAACTCGCCATACATTTTCGCCAACTGCTCCGAGGTATCCGCTTGTCCAATAAAAACTGGTAACTCATTTTTATACTCCGCCGTAAACACCTCGCCATAGGTGTTTACCAGCGCCTTGTCATTCCATTTTGCGAGCACCGCATGTTCCTCAATTTCAACCTCTAGCCCCCAAGGAAACTTCCTGCGCACACTCACTTTGCGCACCCAAGGCAGTTGTTCAAATGACAAGCGAGTTCGATTAATATCAACCGTAAAAAAATTCCCCTTAATCTGCTCATGCACCAAACGCTCGACCAAATCCACCGACACATGCTCTGGCGCCATTTTTAAATGCACCGTGTTAAGCGGAAAAATTGGCAAACTCAAAACGTAGCGAGCCGTAGCAAACAGTATTAACAGCACACTCAAGCCAAATAAAAAATTGGCGACACTTCTAAGCAGTGGTGGGTTATCCCACATGCGCCGACTCCAAAATTTGCAAAACTAACTGCTCAAAATTTATGCCTGCTTGCGTTGCCGCCATTGGCACGAGGCTGTGATCAGTCATGCCAGGTGAGGTATTTACCTCAAGCAAATAGGCCTTTCCCTGCTCATCTCTTAAAAAGTCCACTCGCCCCCAGCCTTGCCCACCAATCACGGCAAAGCCTTGTTGTGCCAGTTGCTGCATCTCTGCCTCTTGCTCGGCGCTCAGCCCACAAGGACACAAATAGCGAGTGTCATCGCGCAAATACTTTGACTCGTAGTCATAAAACTCGTTGGCAGGCTCGATCTTGATCACCGCCAGCGCACGGCCATTTAAAATCGCGACGGTATATTCACCCCCGCCCACAAAGCGCTCTGCGATAACCAACTTGTCGTGCTTGGCCGCCGCCAGATACGCTGCCTGCAAATCCTCCTCGCGCTTAACCTTACTAATACCTACGCTAGAACCCTCATTCGCTGGCTTTACAAAAAGCGGCAAGCCCAATCGTTTTACCACTGCCTGCCAATCACTTTGCTCAGTCAACATTTCAAATTCAGGAATCGGCAACTTTGCCGCCTGCCAGACCAACTTAGTGCGCCACTTATCCATTGCCAAGGCTGAAGCCAATACGCCACTTCCTGTGTAAGGAATATCCATCAACTCCAGTGCGCCCTGCACCGTACCGTCTTCGCCAAACCGTCCATGCAAGGCAATAAACACGCGATCAAATTTCTCGTCGCGCAAAGCATGTATGTCACGTTCCGCAGGATCAAATGCGTGCGCGTCTACGCCACTCTTCTGCAATGCAGCAAGTACTGCCGCGCCGCTTTTTAGCGATACCTCGCGCTCCGCAGAATGCCCGCCAAGCAAAACAGCTACTTTTCCAAAGTTGATCACGCTAACTTCTCTCCAATTATTTTCACTTCAGGCTGCAATTGCACACCTGTCTTCTCGGCAACGGTAGCTCGCACTTGCAACATCAAGTTTTCAATATCAGTCGCTGATGCATTGGCGATATTGACGATAAAGTTGGCATGTTTTTGCGATACCTGAGCGCCACCAATACGCAACCCTTTTAGCCCGCAGCTTTCTATCAATCTAGCAGCGTGATCACCCTGCGGGTTGCGAAACACCGAACCTGCGTTTGGTAAATGCAAGGGCTGGCTAGCACTACGTTTTTCCAATAACGCCTTAATGTCTTGCTTCGCAACGTCGCCCTCGCCTTGGTTGAATCTGAGCCAAGCTCCAGCAAAAAATTCCTGTTCGACAGCGTCTTCAATTCCACACTCTGAATCTCGGACCCTGCTCGCGTGACGATAACTAACTTGATAATCCTGTGGTGTACGCAGCTGCAACTCGCCGTTACGCGTCAACACTTGCGCCCGCACCACCTTGTCCCACGTCTCACTACCGTAGCATCCCGCGTTCATTGCCAACATGCCGCCCAATGTGCCGGGGATGCCCGCAAAAAAGCCCGCGCCATGCAAATCATTAGCTGCCGCAAAGCGCGCCAACTTCGCACCCGGCACTCCCGCCTGCGCGTACACATGATCACCATCCATGTGCATTTCATTTAACGCGCCATGCATCAACAATACGGTGCCGCGCAAGCCCCCATCCCTGACTAACAAATTACTTCCTAGACCAATCGCAACGAGTAATTCATCCTCAGGCAATAAGCGTAAAAATAACTGTAGATCAGCGAGATCGGCGGGGCGATACATACGCTGCGCAACGCCGCCTGCACGCCAACTGGTATGACGACTCATCGCCACGTCATGACGCAACTCACCGCGTAAACCCTGCCCAATAAATTGTGTCGGTGCGCTCATATTCATTTTTGTGCTAACTGCTTAACCAAGCTAGGCACACTACCAATCGTGCCAGCCCCCATCGTCAACACCACATCACCCTCACGTACCATCTGCATAATGGTCTGCGGCATATCGGCTATTTTTTCTACGAAAGCCGCTTCGTTTTGCCCTGCCACGCGTAAAGCGTGCATCAATGCGCGGCCGTCTGCAGCCACGATCGGTGCTTCACCTGCCGCATAGATTTCCCCCAACACCAAGGCATCTACACCAGACATCACTTGCACAAAGTCTTCGAATAAATCACGAGTGCGGGTGTAACGGTGCGGCTGGAACGCCAACAACAGACGCTTATCAGGAAATGCTCCACGAACAGCCGCAAGGGTTGCTTTCATCTCCACAGGGTGGTGACCATAGTCATCAATCAGCGTGAACGCGCCACCACTCGGCAATGAAATCTCGCCATAGCGCTGCATGCGGCGGCCAACACCTTCAAATTCAGCGAGTGCCGCCACAATCGCATCTCCGGCAACACCAACCTCCAGCGCCACGGAAATCGCCGCTAAGGCATTGAGTACATTGTGTAATCCGGCCAAATTAAGCGTGACATCAAGATCGACTGGCACCGTGTTGTGACGACACAGCGCGGTAAAACGCATCTTGCCGCCTTCGTGCCGCACATTCACTGCGCGAATTTGAGCCTCTTCACAAAAGCCATAAGTCGTCACCGGCTTACTGATGCGCGGCAAAATTTCGCGCACATTTTCGTCATCAATACACAATATGGCGCGACCATAAAAAGGTAGGCGTTCAATGAAATCGACAAATGCTTGCTTCAGCTTTCCAAAATCATGGCCATACGTTTCCATGTGATCGGCGTCGATATTTGTCACCACTGCCAAGATCGGCGTGAGATACAAAAATGAAGCATCAGACTCATCTGCCTCGGCAACGATAAATTCGCCTGTACCTAAACGCGCATTCGCGCCACTACTGTTTAAACGGCCGCCGATGACGAACGTAGGGTCATATCCACCTTTGGCTAACACGCTAGTCACCAGTGACGTCGTCGTCGTTTTGCCGTGCGTTCCCGCCACCGCAATACCCTGACGCAAGCGCATCAACTCCGCCAACATCACCGCGCGCGGCACCACCGGAATGCGCTTCTCGCGTGCGGCAAGCACTTCTGGGTTATCCGCTTTCACCGCAGTCGAAGTCACTACTGCATCCGCATCGCGTAAGTTATTAGTGTCGTGCCCGTAATAAATAGTTGCGCCTAATGTTTGCAGACGTTGAGTGACTGCACTCTCAGACAAATCAGAGCCGCTTACCTTAAAGCCAAGGTTAAGCAAAACCTCGGCGATACCATTCATGCCTGAACCGCCGATGCCTACGAAGTGAATGTTTTTAATTTTGTGCTTCATGCGGCCTCCGCCAGTAATTCACATACCTGCACTACTTGAGCCGTTGCATCTGGTTTCGCGAGTTTTCTCGCCCCCGTTGCCATTTCCAATAATTTTTCGCGCGTGAGTTCGCGCAGTAGCTGCGCCAGTTTCTCTGCCGTTAATTCTTTTTGTGGCAACAAAATGGCTGCGCCTTGTTCACTTAAAAATTTCGCGTTGTACGTTTGATGATCGTCCACTGCATAAGGAAATGGAATCAGCACACTCGCCACACCTGCAGCAGCTAATTCAGCAATTGTCAGCGCACCCGCACGGCAAATCACCACATCCGCTTTGGCATACTGGCTCGCCATGTCATCCAAAAAAGCCCGCACATCAACACTAACTTTTGCTTGCGCATAAAGCTGCTGTACTGATTCAAAATGTTTCTTACCAGTTTGATGCAATACGTTAGGGCGCTCTATTTCAGCCATCAGTGCCAGCGCGTTAGGCAGCGCTTCGTTCAGCGCCTGTGCGCCCAAACTGCCGCCCACCACCAATACATTCAACTTGCCCGTTCGCCCTGCGAATCGAACTTTAGGTTCGTCCAAGGCTGCAATATCAGCGCGTACTGGATTGCCGCACCATGTACTTTTCGCCAACACCTCAGGGAAGCCACACAACACGCGCGTAGCAATTTTTGCCAATACTTTATTGCTCATTCCCGCGATAGAGTTTTGCTCGTGAATCACCAAAGGCCGACGTAGCAACGCCGCCATCAGCCCACCCGGCATGCTGATATAACCCCCCATACCCAGCACCACATCAGGACGGTGACGCAACATCGCATCAAAGCTTTGCCCTAAAGCACGTAACAAAGTAAACGGCAGCATTAACAAACGCATGAACCCTTTACCGCGCACGCCAGAGAAATTTACCCTCGCCATCGGATAGCCATGCTTTGGCACCAACTCTGCTTCCATACTATTCGGCGCGCCCAGCCACACCACGTTCCAATTCTGCGCACGCAATGCGTCAGCAACAGCCAGCCCTGGGTAGATATGGCCACCGGTTCCGCCCGCCATGATGAGAATGGTGCGGCTCATATTGGTAAGCCTCGCGCTACCCTACGATTCTCGTAATCAATCCGTAGCAACACCGCAATTGCAATGCAGTTCACTACCACGCCACTGCCGCCGAAACTTAAGAATGGAAGCGTGAGACCTTTAGTCGGCAACACACCCATGTTCACGCCCATGTTGATCATCGCTTGCACGCCCAGCCACACCGCGATGCCTTGCGCCACCAAGGCTGGGAACAGGCGCTCTTCCATTGCCGCTTGACGCCCGATGCTAAACGCCCGCACGATCATCCAAGCGAATAATGCGATCACTGCCAACACACCCACAAAACCCAATTCTTCCGCGATCACTGCCAACAAAAAGTCGGTGTGTGCTT
>JAUYFR010000210.1 GCA_030690855.1 Gallionellaceae bacterium | reverse complement strand
GCAAGCCTAAAGTGATTGAGAACGCGGAAGGTGCGCGTACCCCTCCCTCCATCATTGCTTACATGGAAGACGGCGAAGTGCTGGTCGGCGCTGCTGCTAAGCGTCAGGCTGTGACCAACCCTAAGAACACTCTGTACGGTGTAAAACGTTTGATCGGCCGTCGCTTTGAAGAGCCAATGGTACAAAAAGACATCGGCATGGTGCCTTACACCATCGTTAAAGCTAAGAACGGCGATGCATGGATCAAAGTACGCGATAAAGATATTTCTGCTCCAGAAATTTCCGCACAAGTTTTGGTTAAGATGAAAAAAACAGCGGAAGACTACTTGGGTGAAGAAGTTACCGAAGCAGTTATTACCGTACCTGCTTACTTTAACGACAGCCAACGCCAAGCGACTAAAGACGCGGGTCGTATCGCAGGCTTGGATGTGAAGCGCATCATCAACGAACCAACTGCTGCTGCGTTGGCGTTCGGCATGGACAAGCAAGAAGGTGATCGCAAGATTGCAGTGTATGACTTGGGTGGTGGCACTTTCGACATCTCTATCATCGACATTTCTGAGATCGATGGCGAGCACCAATTTGAAGTGCTCTCCACTAACGGCGACACTTTCCTCGGTGGTGAAGATTTCGACATGCGCGTGATCGAGCATCTGGTTGAAGAATTCAAGAAAGAGTCCGGCATTGATTTGAAGAAAGACATGTTGGCATTGCAACGTCTAAAAGATGCCGCCGAAAAAGCTAAGATCGAATTGTCTTCTGCGCAACAAACTGAAGTGAATCTTCCTTACATCACAGCCGACGCTTCTGGCCCTAAACACTTGGCCGTGAAGATCACTCGCGCCAAGCTGGAAAGCATCGTTGAAGATCTGATCGCACGCACTATCGAGCCATGCAAAATCGCCATGAAGGATGCTGGCGTGAGCAACACCGATATCGCTGACGTGATCTTGGTGGGTGGTCAAACTCGTATGCCTAAAGTGCAGGAAAAAGTTAAAGAGTTCTTTGGCAAAGAGCCACGTAAAGACGTCAACCCAGACGAAGCCGTTGCGGTTGGCGCTTCGATTCAAGGCGGCGTGTTGCAAGGCGAAGTGAAAGACGTGTTGTTGCTGGACGTAACTCCGTTGTCTCTAGGTATCGAGACGATGGGTAGCGTGATGACTAAGCTCATCAAGAAAAACACCACGATTCCAACCAAGGCATCGCAAGTATTTTCAACGGCTGAAGATAATCAAAGCGCGGTAACTATTCACGTGTTGCAAGGTGAGCGTGAAGTAGCTTCCGGCAACAAGAGCTTGGGTCAATTCAATTTGTCCGACATTCCGCCTGCGCAGCGTGGCATGCCACAAATCGAAGTAACTTTTGACATCGACGCTAACGGTATTTTGCACGTTTCCGCGAAAGACAAAGCGACTGGCAAAGAAAACAAGATCAAGATTCAAGCAAGTTCTGGTTTGAGCGAAGAAGAGATCAACCGCATGGTGCAAGATGCTGAAGCTCACGCGGATGAAGATAAGAAAGCAATCGAACTCGTGACTGCACGCAATCATTTGGATGCCCTGATTCACTCCACTCAGAAGTCGATGAAAGAGTATGGCGAGCAACTAAATGCTGAAGAAAAATCAGCCATCGAAGCCGCCTTGAAAGAAGCTGAAGAAGTGGTGAAAGGTGATGACAAAGACGCGATCACTGCGAAGTCTGAAACGCTATCGACTGCCGCGCAGAAGCTAGGTGAGAAGATGTACGCCGCCGAGCAAGCTAAAGCACAAGCCGCAGGTGGTGGTGATGCCGGTGCGCAAGAAGCCGCTAGCGCTCCGCACGACGATAATGTGGTCGATGCTGAGTTCACCGAAGTAAAAGACAAGAAATAAAAACAGTCGCTAGGCGTTAGTTGCTAGTTAACCCCTTAGGTTTGCTTTTCAACTAACGACTGGCGACTAATTTTTCGACCAGCTCGCTTTTCAACTAACAACTAGCGACTAACTACTAACGACCATGAGTAAAAAAGACTTCTACGCCGTCCTTGGTATCAACAAAGACGCCTCGGATGATGAAATCAAAAAGGCTTATCGCAAACTTGCGATGAAGTACCACCCTGACCGCAATCCGGATAACCCCAAAGCGGAAGAGCACTTCAAAGAAGCAAAAGAAGCTTACGAGACACTCAGTGACGGCCAGAAGCGTGCCGCTTACGACCAATATGGCCACGCTGCTTTTGAAGCCGGCGGCATGGGCGGTGGCAATCCGTTTGGGGCTGGTGGTGCGGGCGGCGCAGGCGGTTTTGATTTCGGCGACATCTTCGGCGACATCTTCGGCGGTGCGCGCGGCGGACGTAGCCAAGCACATCGCGGCTCAGATTTACGTTACAACCTTGAGATTACTTTAGAAGAAGCCGCACGCGGTGCGCAAAAGCAAATTCGCATTCCCACGATGGAAGAGTGCGAGCCTTGCAAAGGCTCTGGCGCGAAACCAGGCACAGCGGCAACTACCTGCCAAACCTGTGCAGGCCACGGCCAAGTGCGTATGCAGCAAGGTTTCTTCTCAGTGCAACAAACCTGCCCACGTTGTCACGGCAGCGGCAAGCAAATTAGTTCACCTTGCGGCTCTTGCCACGGCACCGGAAAAATCAAGCAACACAAAACGCTGGAAATTAAAATCCCAGCGGGCATCGACACAGGCATGCGTCTACGCCACAGCGGTCATGGCGAAGCAGGCAGCCACGGTGCGCCGCACGGCGACTTGTACGTAGAAATCCACATTCGTCCGCACAACGTGTTTCAACGCGAAGGCGATGATCTACATTGCGAAATGCCGATCAGTTTTGCCACTGCGGCGCTCGGTGGTGAAATTGAGATCCCCACCTTAGATGGCAAAGCTAGCATCAAAATTCCTGCAGAAACACAAAGCGGAAAAATCTTCCGCCTGCGAGGCAAAGGCATTAAAGGCATGCGCACCAATGCTCATGGCGATTTAAATTGCCATGTCATCGTGGAAACACCTGCAAAACTAACGGATCGCCAAAAAGAATTGCTCGAAGAGTTTGAGGCTATCAGCAAAGGCGACGCTGCTCGTCATAGCCCTCGAGCGCACTCTTTCTTGGACAAAGTGAAGGCGTTTTTTAGCTGAGTGTTTTCACAACGCGGTATAAGTAAGCAAAGCTTCAATTTCGATACTTATGCTATTTATTGATGGAGCAGTCTTAACTCTGCATTTGCTCCGTGATTTGCCAGCCAAGTAAAAAGCCCGCCACTTTCGTGGCGGGCTTTTTTAACAACTCAAGAACCGATTTAGGAGCCTGGATGTTAGACGCTTGCTTACCCTTAGGGCCTTGCACAACGTCGAAAGTCACTTTCTGACCTTCTTTAAGTGATTTAAAACCACTCATATTGATCGCGGAGAAGTGCGCGAACAGATCTTCGCTACCATCATCAGGAGTGATGAAACCAAAACCTTTTGCATCATTGAACCACTTAACTGTACCGTTTGCCATGTTAAAACTTCCTTACTAAAAAAACCGGGTGGATTCCCGTCAAACTGTTTGAATTCCAAGACCGCACATGGCGAAACCAGTACTGCAGATACTTTTGATTCAAACACCCACGCGCTTTTTACTTTGTTACTTTCATATCGTCAAGCATTAATTACAATTTTTTTTAATAGGCTTGAAAAAAGAGCTCTAATCCTCAAATATGTAACCGTACAACATGCAACAATGACGTCAATGGCGACCAAACACGAAAACTCATCTTTACTGGAATTAGAACGTAGTAAAACCAAGCGCCCAAGGCTATACAAGGTGTTACTTCTGAATGATGACTACACCACGATGGAGTTTGTAATTGAAGTACTAAACAAATTTTTTTCGATGAATTTGGAACAAGCAACACAGGTTATGCTCAAAATTCACAACGAAGGCTCGGCAGTTTGCGGCGTCTTCAGCAAAGACATTGCAGAAACTAAGGTTGCACTGGTATCTGATTTTTCAACGCAACATGGGCATCCATTGCGATGCCTCATGGAGGAACACTAAATGATCGCCCAAGAACTCGAAGTCAGCCTGCATCTCGCCTTTGTCGAAGCACGCCAGAAGCGCCACGAATTTATTACGGTCGAACATCTCCTTTTAGCCATGCTAGACAACGCCTCTGCTGCTCATGTATTGCGCGCTTGTGGCGCTGATATTGATGAACTGCGCGCCGTATTGACACATCACATCACCACGCACACACCGCACCTACAAGGCAGTGGTGAAGTAGATACACAACCCACTGTTGGTTTTCAACGTGTCATTCAGCGTGCCATCTTGCATGTGCAATCAACCAATAAAAAAGAAGTGACGGGTGCCAACATCCTCGTTGCACTATTTGGCGAAAAAGAATCGCATGCTGTTTATTTTTTGAATCAACGTGCGATTACTCGTCTTGATGTAGTGAATTACATTTCGCATGGCATCAACAAGACTGCCGAGCAACCTTCTAATCAGAAGAATGAAAATGAGGCCGATTCCGAGCAAGAAGCCGCTACAGACAGCGCGCTCAAAAATTACACCTTAGATTTGAATGCTCACGCTATCGCCGGGAAAATTGACCCGTTGATCGGGCGCGATATTGAACTAGAGCGCGTAATTCAAACACTCTGCCGTCGCCGCAAAAACAATCCTCTCCTGGTTGGTGAAGCAGGTGTTGGCAAAACCGCTATTGCTGAGGGCTTAGCTCGCCGCATCACCGAAGGTAATGTACCGGACATTCTTAAAGACGCTCATGTTTACTCTCTCGACATGGGTTCACTATTGGCTGGCACAAAATATCGCGGAGATTTTGAACAACGTTTGAAAGCTGTCTTAAAAGAACTAAAGGCGGCACCCAATGCCGTTTTATTCATCGACGAAATTCATACTTTAATCGGCGCAGGAGCTGCCTCTGGTGGAACGATGGACGCCTCCAATCTGCTCAAGCCCGCGCTTTCTAGTGGCGCATTGAAGTGCATCGGCGCAACCACTTATCAAGAGTATCGCGGCATCTTCGAAAAAGATTCCGCACTCTCCCGTCGCTTCCAAAAGGTTGATGTTGCAGAGCCTTCTGTAGAACAAACTATTGATATTTTAAAAGGACTGAAATCTCGCTTCGAAGATCACCACAGTATTAAATTTAGTGCCGCTGCAATTACCAGCGCCGCCGAGCTCTCTTCTCGCTTTATCAATGATCGTCACCTGCCAGACAAGGCAATTGACGTATTGGATGAAGCCGGAGCTGCGCAGCGCATCCTGCCAAAATCAAAGCAAAAGAAAGTGGTTGGGAAACACGAAATCGAAGAGATCATCGCCAAAATTGCGCGCATTCCAACTCGTACTGTTTCACACGATGATAAGAACACACTGAAAAATCTAGATCGTGATTTGAAGGCCACTGTATTCGGCCAAGACAAGGCTATTGATGTATTGGCACGCGCTATCAAAATGTCACGTAGCGGCTTAGGTAACCCACAAAAACCCATTGGTAGCTTCCTCTTCTCCGGCCCAACCGGAGTCGGTAAAACCGAAGTGGCACGCCAACTCGCTTATGTGATGGGCATGCCCCTGCATCGCTTTGACATGTCTGAATACATGGAACGTCATGCCGTTTCACGTTTGATCGGCGCACCTCCCGGCTATGTTGGATTTGATCAAGGCGGCTTGCTCACTGAAATGATTAGCAAGCAACCACACTGCGTCTTGCTCCTCGATGAAATTGAAAAAGCTCACCCAGACATTTTCAACATTTTGCTGCAGGTAATGGATCACGGCACGCTCACTGACAACAACGGACGCAAAGCTGACTTCCGCAATGTCGTCATCATCATGACCACCAATGCGGGAGCTGAGGCACTCAACAAGACACAGATTGGTTTCTCCAAGACCGCCGTTTCGGGTGACGAGATGATC
>JAUYFR010000208.1 GCA_030690855.1 Gallionellaceae bacterium | reverse complement strand
TCGGCAGGTAAGCTGCGTGATTTTGCAAAGTGGAAGCCGCTCGAGCAGGCGACGATGTCATTCGGTAATGGAATCTCCGT
The DNA here is from genome assembly GCA_030690855.1 of Gallionellaceae bacterium. GTDB lineage: Bacteria > Pseudomonadota > Gammaproteobacteria > Burkholderiales > Gallionellaceae > PALSA-1006. The sequence continues at coordinate 3,966 of JAUYFR010000208.1, read as the reverse complement.
TAACTTGCTGCAATTGGCAAGGGCTTATACCGTTTTTGCCAATGAAGGTGAGCTCAAAACGGTGACTTTGCTTAAGCAAGAAATTCCAACGATTGGTCCAAAGGTTTATTCAGCCAAAACGGCACTTGAAGTGCGCGACATGCTGGAGGCGGTTGTACGTCCAGGAGGCACTGCCCCGCTGGCGCAAATTATGGGCTATCGCGTTGCGGGAAAAACCGGTACGGCGCACAAATTGGAAGGTGGCCGTTACGTTAATAAATATATCGCCTCCTTTGTGGGGTTGGCGCCTGCCTCTAATCCTCGCCTGATTGTTGCGGTAATGGTGAATGAGCCAGCGGGCGAGCAGTATTACGGTGGACAAGTTGCGGCGCCTGCCTTTAGTAATGTGATGGGCGCGGCCCTGCGCATGCTCAATGTGCCGAATGATGCGCCCCTCAATAATGTGATGCAACCTAACCCAGACCAACTCATTAGGGAGGAGGTATGAGTTACCTCTCCTCGGGGTTGCTGAATTCGCTCGGTGTAAAAATCACGCATTTAGAAACGGATAGTCGCCTAGTCAATCTGGGCGATACCTTTGTGGCTTATCCCGGAGGGCAGTCAGATGGTCGTCACTTTATTGAGCAGGCCATTGCCAATGGTGCCAATGCGGTGATCTGGGAGGCAAAAAATTTCGTGTGGGATGAGTCGTGGTTAGTGCCGAATTTGGCGGTGAGTGACTTGCGTCAACAAGCGGGCGAACTAGCAGATTGCGTTTATGGGTCGCCATCGAAAAAGCTATGGATGGTGGGCGTAACCGGCACTAACGGCAAGACTACTTGTAGCCATTGGCTGGCGCGTTCATTTAATGCGCTAGGACGCAAGAGTGCAATGATCGGCACATTGGGAAATGGTTTTGTAGATGCGTTGCAGGCGAGCGTTAACACCACGCCTGAGGCGATCAAAGTGCATGGGCTATTGGCTGATTATGTGCAGCACGGTGCGCAAGCCGTTGCGATGGAGGTGTCATCTCATGCTCTTTCTCAAGGCAGAGTCAGTGGCGTTAACTTTGATGTGGCACTGCTCACTAATTTAAGTCGCGATCACCTCGATTATCACGGTGATATGCATAGCTACGCATCCGCTAAACGTCGCTTGTTTGATTGGGCGCAACTGAAATTTGCGGTACTTAATTTTGATGATCCCTTTGGTGTAGAGCTGGCGGAGTCTTTACGTGACGCGGGCGTCGAGGTGGTTGGCTATGGCCTAGAGGATGCCTCTTTGCAATTGGCCGAACAGATGGGCGTGCGCATGGTGTATGGCGCTGATTTGCTTATGGATGCGCAAGGCTTGAGTTTGAATGTGCGCTCTAGTTGGGGGGCTGCCATCTTGCGTAGCCAACAAGTGGGGCGTTTCAATGCGGCGAATTTACTAGGAACACTCGCGGTGTTGCTGGTGAGCGGCGTTGAGTTGTCGGCAGCGGTGAATGAGTTGGCGCAACAAAAAGCAGTGGCAGGGCGCATGCAAACACTAGGCGGTAATAAAAAGCCAACAGTGGTGGTTGACTATGCGCACACGCCAGACGCATTGGAAAAAGTTTTGCAGACATTGCGCGAAGTCACTGCGCCGTCAGGTGGCAAAGTAATTTGCGTGTTCGGCTGTGGCGGAGATCGAGATCGTGGCAAGCGTCCGATGATGGGGACCGTTGCTTCTAAGTTGGCCGATGAGTGCATCATCACCAGCGACAATCCTCGTAGCGAAACCCCTAAAGCAATTATCGACGCCATTCTGTTTGGCGTAGAGGGTGAGGCGTATCGTGTGATTGAAGATCGTGCTCAAGCCATTGCGCGTTCTGTGAGTGGCGCGCGAGCAATGGATACGGTGCTGATCGCAGGTAAGGGGCATGAGGATTATCAAGAGATCAATGGTGTTAAGTACCCATTCAGCGATAGCGAATTGGCGCGACGTGCTTTGAGTGTGTGGGCGCCAGCTGATCACAAGCAGGAGTGGGTGACCTTATGATGAAACTCTCGCAAGCAGCACTAGCGCTGGGCTGCAAAATGTTTGGCCCAGACGTTGAGTTTAAAACCGTATCCACTGATAGCCGCAAAATTGTGGCAGGCGATTTGTTTGTCGCATTACGTGGCGAAAATTTTGACGGCTTTGAATTTGTCGTGCCATCACTTGAGGCGGGCGCAGTTGCTGCTGTCGTTAATGCCGATAGTTATGCCAAGCACGGCTCAATCTTCAATGCTCAATTCTCAATCCTTGTTGTTGAAGACACGCGGCTAGCCTTGGGCAAGCTCGCAGCGCAATGGCGTAAGCAATTCAATATTCCAGTGGTGGGGATCACAGGTAGCAATGGTAAGACCTCCGTTAAAGAAATGTTGGCCGGCATTTTGCGTGAGCAAACCGGAAGTGCTGACGAAGTGCTTGCAACAATAGGCAATCTAAACAATGACATAGGGATGCCGTTGACGCTGCTGAAGCTGCGCCCTTCGCATCGTTATGCGGTCATTGAAATGGGGATGAATCACCCAGGGGAGATTGATTACCTAACGCACATTGCCGTTCCGCAAGTTGCGCTTCTCAATAATGCCGGCAGTGCGCACTTGGCTGGGCTAGGTACGGTGGAGGCGGTGGCAAAAGCAAAGGGAGAGATATTTGCGGGCTTATCACCTCAAGGGGTTGCGGTGATTAACGCTGACGATGATCACGCTGAGGCGTGGCGGGTAATGGCTCATGCTCACAGGGTGTTGAATTTTGGCTTAGATCATAAAGCGGATATTTATGCGACCTATGAACCACAAGAATTTGGCAATCGTATTTATGTGCGCACGCCGCAAGGCTCGTTCAAAACCAATTTACATGTTCCCGGAGAACACAACGTGCGCAACGCCCTGGCGGCAACGGCTGCGGCAGTTGCTTTAGAAATTCCGCTCGCCGTGATTGCTGAAGGGTTGCTTAAGTTCGCGGGTGTTGCAGGACGTTTGCAGCGTAAGCCCGCATTGAAAGGCGCTGTTTTATTGGATGACACTTACAACGCAAACCCTGCGTCTTTGCATGCGGCGTTAGAGGTGTTGTCGCGTATCCCTGGGCAAAAAATTCTCGTGCTAGGTGATATGGGTGAGCTAGGTGCTGATGCGACGCATTTTCATGCAGAGATCGGTGCAGAAGCGCGCAACCTAGGCATTCAAAAATTATTAGCACTTGGTGATTTAAGTACCTATGCCGTCGATGAGTTTGGCAATGGTGCGACACACTTCAAGCGCATAGAAGATTTGCTGGCTAATTTAGAACAGCACCTAGAGGTTGGATGCACGGTGCTGGTAAAGGGGTCGCGCTTTATGAAAATGGAACGGGTGGTGCAGCACTGCACCGCACTTCAGTAAAGGAGAAATATGTTACTTGCGCTTGCACAATGGTTCGCCCAAGACGTTAGAACATTTAGCGTGTTCAACTACATCACGCTACGCGCGGTGTTGGCCGCGATGACCGCTTTGTTTATCTCGTTTTTGGTTGGCCCCGCGATGATTCGCAAATTGGCGCAAATGAAAATTGGCCAATCAGTGCGTGCAGATGGCCCGCAAACGCATTTGATTAAAGCTGGCACACCGACGATGGGGGGGGCGTTGATTTTGACCTCGGTGGCGATTACCACCTTGCTTTGGGCAGACCTGACGAATCCTTATATTTGGGTTGTGTTGCTGACCACGCTAGGCTTTGGCGCAATTGGTTGGGTAGATGATTATCGCAAAGTGGTGTATCGAAATTCGGATGGTTTGTCTGCAAAAGCCAAAATGTTTTGGCAGTCCGCCATTGCTTTGGCGGTAGGCGCCTATCTGTGGTCGCACGCAACAATGCCTGTGCATACCGAGCTCATTGTGCCTTTCTTTAAATATGCGGTATTTCCATTAGGCGGCTTAGCTTTTGTGGTGCTGGTTTATCTGGTGATTGTGGGAAGTAGTAACGCGGTTAATTTGACGG
>JAUYFR010000207.1 GCA_030690855.1 Gallionellaceae bacterium | reverse complement strand
TGCGGCCATTGTTGGGTACTAACGAGAATCAAAGGTGGTGAGTATGAAACAAGAAATTTCTACGTTGATGGACGGTGAATTGTTTGAAGACGAAGCTGAGTTAGTCCTCAATAAAATGAAGAAAGATAAATTCTCGCAAATGGAATGGGAAACTTACCATCTCATCGGTGATGCACTACGGCAGCCTGACCAAGTATGCAAAAAATTTAGCGCTAGTTTTCATGAGCGTTTAAGCGCCGAGCCAACGGTGTTTGCGCCACGAAGCCGAGTAAAAAAAACGGTGCACTATTTTGCGTTATCTGCTGCCGCTTCGGTGATGGCTTTGGCTTTGGTGGCGTGGTTATCTATGCAGGTTTCATCTGAACCCGTATCTAAAATGGCAAGTGCGCAACCGCAAAACGAAGTGCGTCCGGTAAGTTATTCTGGGCCAAATGGTGTGAATGACTATCTGATGGCGCATCATGAATATTCTCCCAGCACCGATGTACATGGCGCTGCCTCTTACATTCATACTGTTTCAGAAAAATAGGGCTGATAGGTATGCGTTTAAGTATGAACTATTTTTTGTTGCTGCTCGCTTTAGTGAGTGGGTCTAGCGCTTGGGCAGACCCACTACGGGATGATGGCGGCTGGCTCAATGCGATGGCATTTGCGGCGCACAGAACAAACTATAGTGGGACGTTTGTTTACCAAGACGGAGAGGGTGGGCATGTTGATGTTTCTCGCATTACACATATCTTAGATGCGGCGGGAGAGCATGAAAGGCTGGAGGGCTTAAACGGTGTGCGTCATGAAATCGTCAGTAGCAATAACCAAGTTTGGCTCTATCTAGGTGATCGAAAAATACGCATTCAAAAACGACACGACGTTCGAGCTTTTCCCGCACTGTTGCCGGAGCAAATAGCGACGGTAAAAGAGAGTTACTCAATCATGCAGTTGGAAGAAGACAGAGTGGCGGGGTTTCATGTTCACACGGTGGTATTTAAACCTAAAGATAATTTGCGTTACACCCATAAAATGTGGGCGCATACCAATTCAGGATTGCTACTTAAGGCAGTCGTATTAGATGAGCGAAATCGCATTATTGAGCAATATGCTTTTACTCAGTTGTCGCTTGCAAACGATATAGATCGTTCCTGGATATTGCCCAAGGAAGCTGAGCCTGCGGTGCCAATAAATCTAATGGCGCAGAGCAAGCCTTCCTCAGAATTAAAGACACAGGATTGGCAAGTTGATGCGTTACCGGCAGGGTTTAAGCGAACAATGGAGGTTTGTCGCCCAATGCGTAATCGCGCGCATCCGGTTGCGCAGCTTGTTTTTTCCGATGGGCTTGTGGGTATTTCTGTTTTTATCGAAACTGTTCGCGATGCCACCAACATCAATGCGGGCTTGTCGAACAAAGGCGCGATTCAGATATTTAGCAAAGTGAGTGGCGATAAATTAATTACCGTGGTGGGTGAGGTTCCTCCTCGCACGGTGATGCAAGTCGCAGAGTCAGTTCGTTATACGGGGCAATAATCATGTTAGAGACGAGAGCCATTGTTATCCATGTGCAGGGTAGTGACGCGCTAGTCGAGGCCAAAGGTGGCGGTGGATGCGGCAATTGCGATAGTGAAAATGGTTGCGGCAGTGGCAAACTTTCAAAATTATTTTGCACTAAACCGCGTCAATTTACTGTGCGCAATGAGGCAAACGCGGTTGCGGGAGATGAGGTGCAAATCACCCTGCCTGATGGCGTGTTGTTGCGTAGCTCAATGCTAATGTATGTATTGCCATTGTCTTTGTTGATGAGTGGCGGGATGGTGGGTGCGCATTGGGCAAATGACGTGGCGACGAAAGATGCTTATGCGGCACTCGGTTCGTTGCTTGGTTTGGTGGCCGGTTTTGCACTGGCTAGGTGGACTGCTAAGCGTCAGATGGTTAAAGCGGTAGCGAGATCAATTGGTTAAATTTTGGCTTGAAAATTCAGCTAGCAGCCTTAATGTTCGTGACTCAATTTCTTTCAAATTGCTAGGAGTGAAAATGTTAAAGAAGCTTTTTATCATTGCATCATTAAGTCTTTTTTTGCAGATCGCGCAGGCTAAAGACCTCCCCGATTTTACCGAGCTGGTTGAGAGGCAGGCCTCTGCAGTTGTCAATGTCAGTACGACGCAAACGATTCGTAATGCGCAAGCCATTCCAGGAATGCCCAATCTTCCAGAGGGCGACCCTTTCTACGAATTTTTCCGCCGCTTTGTACCTCAAGTGCCGCGCGAACAAGAATCACAATCACTAGGCTCAGGTTTTATCATCAGCGCAGATGGCTACATTTTGACCAATGCCCATGTGGTAGATAGCGCCGATAAAATCACCATTCGCCTAAGTGATAAACGCGAATTCAAGGCTAAAGTCATTGGCGCGGATAAACGTACCGATGTGGCTTTGTTAAAAATTGAGGCGACGGGCCTGCCCAAAATCACGCAAGGCGATGTTAACTTGCTGAAAGTCGGTGAATGGGTTTTGGCGATTGGCTCGCCCTTTGGTTTCGATAGTAGTGTGACTGCAGGCATCGTTAGTGCCAAAGGGCGCTCATTGTCGCAAGAAAATTTTGTGCCCTTCATTCAGACTGACGTTGCGATCAATCCAGGTAATTCGGGCGGTCCGTTGTTCAATATGAAAGGAGAGGTAGTCGGTATTAATTCACAAATTTATAGCCGCTCCGGCGGTTACATGGGTTTGTCTTTTGCTATCCCGATTGATGTGGCGATGGACGTGGTTAAGCAATTGCGAGCTACGGGAAAAGTGACACGCGGTCGCATTGGTGTCGTGATACAAGAAGTGACGCGAGAATTGGCGGATTCTTTTGGCTTAGCCAAACCGACAGGAGCGTTAATTTCAAACGTAGAAAAAGGTGGGCCAGCGGATAAAGCAGGCATTCAATCGAGTGATGTCATTCTCAAATTCGATGGAAAAGTGGTCAATTCTTCGAGCGACTTGCCACGCATGGTTGCCGCCACTCGTCCTGGATTCAAAGCACTAGTAGAAGTTTGGCGAAAAGGTGAGGCTCGCGATATCGCAGTAGTCGTGGGAGAGATTGCAGATGAAAACCGTATAGCTCAGCGCGGCAATAAAAATGGGGGTAGTGCGCCATCCTCCTCTGCAAGTAGCGAGCGACTTGGTTTAGCTTTGTCTGAGTTGACGGGCGAGCAAAAAGCCCAGCTACAAATAGAGGCAGGCTTGTTGGTCGAAGAGGTAAAGGGGGCTGCGCTGAAAAGTGAACTGCATCGCGGCGATATCATCTTGGCAGTCAATAACTCGGCAGTTAACTCAGTTGATCAATTTAATGAGTTGATTAAACAAATTCCCAAAGGGCGGAATGTGGCGTTATTGGTGCGTCGCGGGGAGATGACTTCGTATGTGGCGTTGAGGTTGGACGAGAAGTAATTATTGTCGCCTAGAGGGGGATTAGTTATCTTGCTCTAGGCTCATCTGTAGCTCAAGCCAGCTTTCTTCTAACGTGGCGACTTTTATTTCTAGCGCTTCACGCTGCACATTTAAGGTCGCAACAAAATCGCTCTTGCCCTCGGTGTAGGTGCTTGAGTCGCCCAATTGCAGGTTCACTTCACTTAATTGAGCTTGCGCTTTGCTGAGTTCGGTTTCGAGCTTGGAAAGTTTTGAAGTCAGTGCTTTGCGATTGATTTTAGGCGCTGATGCTTGAGTCGGTTTCTCAATCTTGATTGGCACTGGCTCGCGTCGCCGTTGCGTTTCAATCCATTCTTTGTAGTCTTCTAAATCCCCATCGAATAGCTTGGCATTACCATCTGCCACTAGCCATAATTCATCGGCCACTGCACGAATAAGGCTGCGGTCGTGTGAAACGAGTACCACCGCGCCGGTGTATTCCTCTAGCGCTAAGGTGAGCGCGTCGCGCATATCGAGATCAAGATGATTGGTTGGCTCGTCGAGCAAGAGTAAATGAGGTTTTTGCCAAGCCAACAGGGCGAGTGCAAGTCGGCTTTTTTCCCCGCCAGAAAAACTATGCACTGGGCGATCTTCGTCAATACCGGCTAGCCCGAAGCGTCCTAAAAAAGTGCGTAAGGTGAGCGTGGTTTCTTTGGGCGCCA